>JBBQYD010000327.1:0-6294 GCA_038209025.1 Verrucomicrobiota bacterium
CTGAGCTCTCATTTTCCTGGCTGCTGGACCGGGTGGCCGTGCCTGCCGCGCTTGGCGGGGCGTTGGTGAGGCTGGGAAATTTCTTCAACTCTGAAATCCTGGGCCGCCCTGCAGACGTGCCGTGGGCCGTGGTATTCGCCCGCGAAGATTCCCTGCCCCGCCATCCGGCGCAACTCTATGAGGCGCTTGCGTATCTGGCCATCTTCGCCATTCTCCTGCGCACCTACCAGCGACGAAAGGCCCTTACCCCTCCCGGCCTCCTCATCGGCCTGTTCCTGGCGCTGGTTTTTGCCGCTCGTTTTGTGGTGGAGTTTTTTAAAGAGCGGCAGGCCGCTTATGAAAATGGCTTCCCGCTCAGCGTCGGACAGTTGCTGAGCGTTCCCTTGATAGTCCTGGGTGCCTGGCTGGCCTGGCGGGCGCTGAAGAAGACTGAGCCACGCCTGCGGGCTGGGAAAAGCCCCTGAGCACGGGCCAAACCAATCGCTCCCGGCTCCGTTCATCCATATCAGGGAACAACCCCATGCCAAGGGGAGTCGAATTGCTGCATTGTTGAGTAGTTGGCCCCAGTGGCCGAAATAAACCTGAGAGAAAGGAATCGGAAATGGCAGGCGGAGTCAGGACATCAAAAGTCGGCAATCAAAATAGCCTGGATCAAAGTTCAGAGCGTTCGCTTCGCGTTCTCCTGGTTGAAGACTCGGAGCCAGACGCTTTTCTCCTGGTGCATGCGTTGACAAATGGCGGCTTCAAGGTGGTAAGCCAAAGGGTGGAAACCGCCGAGGAACTCAACCGTGCCCTTCAAAAGCAAACCTGGGACGTTATCCTGGCCGATCATTCCATGCCTCAGTTCAGCGCCCCTGATGCCCTCCAACTGGTGAAAGAACAGGGCCTCGATATCCCTTTCATTATTGTTTCCGGGCACATTGAGGAGGAGACCGCCATCGCGGCCATGCGCGCCGGCGCGCATGATTACGTCATGAAGGAGCGGTTGGCACGCCTGGTTCCGGCCGTGGAACGGGAACTCCGCGAAGCGGAAACCCGCGAAGCCCGCCGACGCACCGAACTGGAACTGCTCCGCGCGCAGGAACAGTTGGAAATGCGCGTTGAAGAGCGCACGGCCGACCTGCGCACGGCCTATGCCAAGCTCGAAAAAGTCATCATCGAGCGCAAACGCCTCGAAGCAGAAATCCTCGAAATCGCCGAAAACGAGCGACGGCGCATCGGGTTTGATTTGCACGATGATCTCGGCCAGAAGCTCACCGGCGTCTCGCTGATTCTCAAGGGCACCGAAACCAAACTTCGGCACCAGCAAAACCCCTGCGCCGATGACGTGGCCAAGGTGTATGAACTGATCGCGGAAATCTCCGAACACACCCACAACCTGGCCCGCCAGTTCAGTTCCTTGAACATGCAGGGAGCCGACCTGCCCGGCGTGCTCAAGGAGTTGGCGGCCAGTGTTAACCGCATGTTCGACGTGTCCTGCACCTTCACCGCTCGCGGGGCGCTTCCGAACATCCCCCAAAGCACCACCGCGCAGATCTATAAGATTGCCCAGGAAGCCATCAGCAACGCGATCAAACATGGCAAGGCAAGGCGGGTGTCCATCGGGTTGGCCGCCACTTCGTGTCAATTGATAGTTACCGTCAAGAATGATGGCCTGGCCTTCACCCCGCCTTCGCCAAACAACAAAAGAATGGGCCTGCGCATCATGGATTACCGCGCCAGCACCATCAATGCGACCCTGGAAATAAAGCCCGCGGAAACGCGCGGCACCCTGGTCACCTGCGCTGTCAGCCTCGGCAACGGCCCAGTTCAAAAGCCGAAAGCAAGGCTCAAGCCCGAAGCCCTGGGAATTTGAGCCCTCACTGGACCACCATGCCGGTGAACGGCCAGCACCGGGCTTGGAGCAAAACCAGCAACCCCACCAGCACCGCCAGCGCGATGCTGTGGAAAAAGACGTAACGAAGAATCTCGCCTTCCTTCCCAAAGCAGTTGGTAGCCGTGCTGGCCACCACAATGCTCTGGGCGTCCACCATTTTGCCCATGACTCCGCCAGAGCTATTGGCGGCGCCCATCAAAATGGGGCTGACCCCCGTCTGTTCCGCGGTGATCTTTTGCAGGCTGCCAAAGAGCACATTCGAGGCCGTATCGGACCCCGTAAGCGCCACCCCCAGCCAGCCCAGCAAGGTGCCAAAAAACGGGTAGAGAGCTCCTGTCTTGGCCAGCGCCAGCCCCAAAGTGGCGTCCGTTCCGGAATACTTGGTCACATTTCCCAGCGCCAGCATTCCGGAGATTGTCAGCAGCGAAAAGCGAACCTTCCAAAGCGTCTGGCCATAACAGCACAGCATCTGCCGCGGCGTGAATCCCATGATGAATCCGGCGATGAGTGACGCGGCGAGAATCCCGGTTCCAGTGGCCGAAGCCAGGTTAAACTTGAACTCGGCCGATTCCGGCCTCGCCCCGGCGGGCGCCACCGGCGGCACTCGCTGAACCACCCCATGCAATCCAGGCACCTGCCACTTCAGCGAAAAGCCGCGATCCAACGCGTTCTTGAATGCCGGCGTACCCCAAAACAGCAGACAGAGCGTCAAAACACCCCACGGCAGCCAGGCCAGCGCAACGTTCCGCTTCGTGAGCGGCGCGTCGGATGCCAATCCGGGTTGCTGTTCCGCGGACGGCACTGGCACCGCCGAATGCGACGCCAGGTCCCATCGAGTCTTGGGCTTCCAGACCCTCAGCAGCAGCACCGTGCAGCCTATGGAGCAACTCGCGGATATGATATCCACCAGCCAGGGACCATGAAAATTAGATACCAGGAATTGCGGGATCGCAAAGGAAACGCCCGCGACCAGCGCCGCGGGCAGAACGCCCCGCAGCCCCCGAAATCCCGCAAAAGCAGCCACCACCCAGAATGGAATCACCATGGAGAAAAACGGCAACTGCCGGCCCACCATCGCGGAAACCTGCCGGGCGTCCATCCCGGTCACCTGTTCCAGGGTGGTGATGGGAATCCCCAGCGAGCCAAAAGCCACCGGGGCCGTGTTCGCAATGAGTGCGAGTGCGGACGCCTGAACCGGCCGGAAGCCAAGTTGAATGAGGATGGCGCCGGTTATGGCTACCGGCGCCCCAAAGCCCGCCATGCCTTCAAGGAATGCGCCGAAACAAAAAGCGATCAGAATCAATTGAATCCGGGGATCGGGCGCCACCGTAGCCAGGCTGTTCCGCAGCACGGTGAACAAACCCTTGTCCACCGTGAGTTGATAAAGAAAAATGACGTTCAGAATGATCCAGCCGATGGGAAACAAGCCGAATGCCGCCCCGTATGCGGTGGTTGCCACGCTGGCGGAGAGCGGCATGCGATAAACCAGCACCGCAATTCCCAGCGCCGCCCCCAATCCCAGCAACGCCGCCAAATGCGCCCTGATTCTCAAAAGGGCAATCGCGCCCAATAACACACAAACCGGCACCGCCGCCACCAGCGTTGACCAAAAAACACTCCCAAGCGGGTTGTAAGTCTGCAGCCAGGTCATGGTATGCGCATGTTTCAGTTAGGGCGGACGCCCGACTTTGTATGCCATTCCGTCCGCCATCACAAGCCCGCATTGAAACCCTATCAAGTGCAACCCGGGGGGAGCCGGCCCCTCGATGGAAAACACAAAACCCGGAACGCTCCGGGGAAGTTCCCCGCTACTGAGGTTGAGCGCGGACCCGGTAGAACCCGGCGGCCGCCAGGTTGGTCTGCACAAAAACAAAGGGCGCGATATTTGTCATCACCGGCTGCCACTGCGGCGGGGCGATGCCTGGGCTCATTTCAACCACCTGCAATGCCCCGGGCGTGCCGTTGACCTCAAAGGCCAGGCCATTGCCTGTTGCCCTTGGGTTCTTCATCTCCGGGGTTGCCGGCGGGGAAACCAAGGCGTCGCCTGACACTGTCACCATGTCGAACCGCAAGGTCCCAGGCTGTCCGTAACCACTCGACGCGCCCAGGTAAGCGGCAGTGCCCTGCTCGGTGGCGGTGCTCTCGAACTCAGCCACGATGCGAAAAACAAAATTGGAGTTGTTATCGACGCTCGGCCAGCCCGCCAGGTTGTTGGTCCGGGCTTCAAAACTCGTGGAGTTTGTGAAAGCCCCAAGCGCCTGCTGGAAGATTGTTCCGTTCGTGGACCAAAGAAAGCGCACATATTTGGTGCCGGTGGAACTGGCCCGGTTATCCCAGCGAACCTCGATGTTCCGGCGGCCCGCCGTGCTCACCTGGAATTGGACCCCCGCCGTTCTATTGCCGGTTCCCTGGACCGGGTAGGCAGAGGTGTTCCATGCCTGGTTCGTGCCGTTGGTGTCGTTGGCGCTTCCCGAGGCAAACAGGGCGGTCGTCCCCCCAATCAGAGCGGCGGTCCCCGTGCCGAGGTCCGGTGGCGGACTTGCCAGGGGCGCGTTGGTATTGTTGAACGACCAGCGCGCAATCACCCCCCGTTGACCCGGTTGGGCTGGCAGAACGGTGAGCCTTGCCACGTCGCTGGTGGCACGGCCAGACACGTTGGTGACGACCACTTGATACTCTCCCTCATGCACCGTCTGCACGCTCGCGCGAGTCAAAAGCGAGGTTGTCGCGTCGGCCAGGAGGGCGCCCTGGAAAAACCATTGATAAGTGAGCGGCCTGGAGCCGCTGGCGCCCACAGTGAAAAAGGCGGTCCGGCCGGCTTCCACACTTAGGTTCGCCGGCTGATTGGTGATGGCGGGCGCGGAAACCAGCGTGAGCTGGACAGCGGAACTGGTGACCGCCCCAAATATATTCGTGACCACCACCTGATAGCCGCCAAGCTGAACGGCTTGCACGTTGGTCCGCGTGTAGAGGGAATTAGTTGCCGAGACCAGCACCGCACCCTCGTGATACCACTGGAATGCCAGGGGTTCCTGGCCGGCTGCACCCACGGAGAATCCGGCATCCTGGCCCAGCGCCACCTCCACGCTCACGGGCGGATTGGTGATGACCGGCCTCAGGCCCACATTTGTCCCTTGGATTGGCAGCCGAAAATCCTTGAGGATGGCCATGTGTTGAGCGTTGCCGGAGTCCGCATATTGGATCGGTGCCACATCTGAAAGCGGCTGATAAACCCGCGAGTCGAATACCAACCCACCAGGGAAAGAAACCGATGGCAAATCGGTATTCGTTTGCCAGGCGGCCAGCGAGAAACTGGGAAAAACGTAGTCGTAAGGCTTGTTCCGCCCCGCGTTCGTATTGGGGCTGCCGCCCGAGACGGCATCGGTCGGCACGGGGGAGTCGCTTAGAAAAGTCTTAAACGTTGTAATGGCTGATTCGCCTCGTGAATCAGTGTTCATGTCCCCGGCCAAAATGACCCAGGCGTTCGGCGGAAACTGCGTTTGAATCAGGGTTTTGAGGCTGGTGGCTTCCCGGGCGCGGGAGGTGGAACTGCTACTCAGCAAATGCACACTGACCACGTAGAGGTCATTTGTCCCGGGCAGATCAAGGAGCACCCACGCGAAGGCGCGGTTGCCCACTTCCGAGTCCGCCCAGGAACCGGAATCCAGGATGGGGTATCGGCTGATGATGCCGTTGGGAATCTGGTAACCCGATTCCCGATAGTAGTGGAAATTGGTGCCGAAAGCGGTGTCCACCAGGTTGCGGACATCGGTCGCCGTGTTGCCAAGGTAGTTGAACTCCTGGATGGCCACCACATCAGGCTTGAGACCCTGGAATATTCGCAGAGCGAATGTTTCGTAGGTCTGGGAATTCCCATTAAGGTTGGCGGCCATGACGCGCACCAGCAAATTGGAGTCACCCCGCGCACTGGAAAAAGGAGCGGCCAGAGCCAGGAGAACCAGCGGCCAACAGACCGCCCGAGCCAGAAACTTCAAACAGAAAGCCATTAACAACGGAGTTCAAATACCAGATCGCCGTCTGAACCTCAATGAAAATTGGCCCAACCGCGGCCACCCGCACCAATCGATTCGGGTTCCTCCCCTGGATACAAACGGAAAAGCCTTTGCACCCGCTGGCTGCTATCCTTCGCGCAGCCGTTGAATGATGCCGGGCATCACCTGGAGCAAGCGATCGACTTCCTCAATTGCGGTCTGCCGGCCAAGACTGAAACGAATACTGCTCCGCGCCTGCGCCGGAGTGCGGCCCATCGCCGTGAGCACGTGAGATGGCTCCAGCGACCCGGTTGTGGAGGCTGAAACGATTGAAGCTAAAATGACCTCCTGTTCCATTAGCATGAGAATCCCCTCTGCTTCGATGGCTTCAAAGGTGAGATTGCTGGTGTTTGGTAGTCGTTGATC
>JBBQYD010000328.1:0-6287 GCA_038209025.1 Verrucomicrobiota bacterium
TTCATCATGCACGCTTCGCGAGGGTTCCGGGTGGCCAGGATGCGCTGCATGTCGTAATTGGGAGCGGGCCCGGCGAGGCTGGCCAGCACCCCCTTGAAGAACATCATGCCAAAGATGATCATGAATAACTCATTGCCGTCCTGCTTGATGGCATCGTTTACCTTGTCCAGGATGCCCGTCCAGTTGAGGCCCAGGGTCCAGCCGAAGAACGGGGTCATCCAACCGTCCGGAATGGCATGCTTGATCATGTCGGGGGACACTTTCCACATGGCAATGATGCCGATGGTGATGGCGGTCAACGTGAGGATGAAGAACTGCATGACCTCGGTGATGACCACGCTGATCATGCCGCCTTTGATGGCATAGACCGAGGTCAGGCCAAGGATGATGATCGCATAAATGTTCTCGTCCGTGAACAGGCCTTCGCTGGTGCCGGTGAAACGCCAGGGCAGCATGACGACGGCGAATTTGCCGATGCCCTTGAAGGCATACGCGAGCATGCCAATCACGTTGACGAGGGCGAAGAAAACGACGCTGAGGTGGGCGAGGTTTGCGCCGGTGCCCCGGCCGAAGCGGGTTTGTATCCATTCGGCCCCCGTGAGGACGTTGGAGCGTCGCAGCCAGGCGCTGAGAAACATCATCAGAAAGACCTGGTTGAAGACCGGCCACAGAAAGGGAAGCCAGATGCTCTTGAGGCCATAGACGAACAGGATATAGACCATCCACATGGTGCCGCTAATATCGAACATCCCTGAGGCATCGGAGATGCCGAGCATGTACCAGGGCATTTTCTTGCCGCCCAGAAAATAGGAATCGAGGTCTTTGGCGCCCTTCCTGGAGACCCACAGGCCGATGACCAGCACGCTGAAGAAATAGATCACGATGATGGCCACATCAAGGGCGTGAAGCTTCATAGAATGTATCGGGCTCCAGAGTGCCAAGGGCGTGGTCGGGACGCCAGATGAAACTGAGTCGTGTCTTTTGATTACAGTGGAGAGTATTTCGTGGCCAGAACCGGAAAGGGTGGTTTAGAGTAGCGGTCATGCGAAAGATGGCAGACGCGCTCAAGGGCCTGGCTGGATTGGCAGGCGTGATATTGTGCCTGGGTTTCGGCTTCACGGTGGCCGCCGCAGCCGCCCAGGCGGGTGATCAAAAGATGAAAACCGAATTGGAGGATCCGTATCTGTGGCTGGAGGATGTGACCGGGGAGAAAGCCCTGGCCTGGGTGCGGGCACAGAACGCGGAGAGCACCGGCAAACTCAAAGCCACGCCCCAGTTTGAGGAGTTCGAGTCGCGCCTGCTGCGCATTTTGGATTCGAAGGAGCGCATTCCCTACATCAGCAAACACGGGAAGTATTTCTACAACTTCTGGCGCGATGAAAAGAACCCGCGCGGCTTGTGGCGCCGGACGAGCCTGGCGGAATACCGCAAGGCGGCGCCAGCCTGGGAAACCGTGCTGGACCTGGACGCACTGGCGTCGCGGGAAAACGAGAATTGGGTCTGGAAAGGCTATAACGTGCTGTACCCGGATGATGACCGCTGCCTGCTTTTCCTGTCGCGCGGCGGCGCGGATGCCAAGGTGGTGCGGGAGTTTGATCTGCTTAAACGGCAATTTGTGCGGGGCGGTTTTGAGCTGGCGGAAGCGAAGAGCGAGGTGGACTGGCGGGACCGCAATTCGCTCTATGTGGGAACGGATTTCGGCCCTGGGTCGATGACCAGTTCGGGGTATCCGCGCGTGGTGAAGCTCTGGAAAAGGGGCACGCCGCTGCGGGAGGCGAAGCCTGTGTTCGAGGGGGAAACCGGGGATGTCTCAGTGAATGCGAGTGTCATTCATGATCATGGGGTAAAGTATGAATTGATTGATCGGGCGACGACTTTCTTTACCAGCCGTGAGTTCCTGCTGGTGGGCGGGAAATGGCGTCAAATCGAAAAACCAGAGGATGCCACGCTGGGGTTTTTTGGCCGGCAACTCATCATTCGGTTGCGATCGAATTGGGAAGTCGCCGGCAGGGTTTTCCCGGCGGGCGCGGTGCTGGCGTGCGATCTGAAGAAGTTTTTGAAGGGTGACCGCGAGTTTGCGGTGCTGTTCGAACCGGGAGAACGCAAGAGCCTGGCGGGCATGAGCGATACGCATCATTTCCTGGTGCTGAATGAACTCGAAAATGTGAAGAACCGTCTTTACATACTGGAGTTCAGGAAAGGACGCTGGAGCCGCCAACCGATGGAGACGCCCGCCTTTGGCACGGTCTCGGTGTCGGCCATCGACCCCCACGAATCGGATGAGTATTTCATGACGGTCTCGGATTTTCTGACGCCCTCCAGCCTGCTCTATGGGAAAGTTCGGGGCGGCGCGCCGGAGAAGCTCAAGGAACTGCCGGCATTTTTCGATGCAACCGGCCTGGAGTTTGCCCAGCACAGCGCGAGGTCGAAGGACGGCACGGCGGTGCCCTATTTCCAGGTGAGCCGGAAGGAGCTGAAGCTGGATGGGCAGTCCCCCACCCTGCTGTATGGCTACGGGGGGTTCGAAATCTCCATGCTGCCGAATTACAGCGCGGGGGTGGGAGCGTGCTGGCTGGAAAAAGGGGGCGTGTATGTCCTGGCCAACATCCGTGGCGGGGGCGAATTTGGCCCCACCTGGCATGCCGCCGCGCGGAAAGCGAACCGGCAGCGGGCCTACGATGATTTTATCGCCATCGCGGAGGATTTGATCGCGCGCAAGGTGACCACCCGGGAGCATTTGGGCATCCAAGGCGGCTCGAATGGCGGCCTGCTCATGGGCGCCGTGTTAACACAGCGACCCGATTTGTTTGGAGCGGTGGTGTGCCAGGTGCCGTTGCTGGATATGCGCCGGTTCCACAAGCTGCTGGCCGGGGCAAGCTGGATGGCCGAATACGGAAACCCGGATGTGCCGGAGGAATGGGCGTACATCAGCCGTTACTCGCCCTATCATAACGTGCGGCGGGACGCCAAACTTCCCCGGGTGCTCTTCACCACCTCCACGCGGGATGACCGCGTTCACCCCGGCCATGCGCGGAAGATGGTCGCGCGCATGAAGGAGCAGGGCCACGACGTGCTGTATTACGAGAATATCGAGGGCGGGCACGGCGGCTCGGCGAACAATAAGCAGGCTGCCTTCATGTCGGCCCTGGCCTATGCGTTCCTGTGGACGGAGCTTAAGTAGCCCTTCACTTTCTCCGCGCCTGCAGGGCGGCCTGCACAAACTCGGCCGCTTTCCGCGTCAATTCCGGCCAATTGGCCTCCTGCAGGATTTTGGCGGAAACCAGCGAACCGCCCACGCCCAGCGCGGCACAGCCCGCTTTGAGAAAATCCGCCACGTTATGAACATCCACCCCGCCCGTCGGCACAATTTTCAGGTGCGGCAGCGGTGCGCGAATCCCTTTAATGTAGCCTGGTCCCAAAGTGTCAGCGGGAAAAATCTTCACGAAATCGGCTCCTGCTTCATAAGCAGTTTGGGCCTCAGTAGGGGTATAGGCGCCCAGCATGATAGGCCGATCAGCGGCCCGGCATAGGGGCACAAGTTCCGTCCGGCAGATCGGCGTGACCACAAACTGGGCGCCAGCATCGAGCGCCGCCTGGCAGGTCCCGGCATCCAGCACGGTGCCAACCCCGATCAGCGCCCGGTCCCCGATCTCCTGGTGCGCCTGCCGGATGGCCTCAATCGCGTTCGGAGTGGTCATGGTGATCTCGATGGCCACCACGCCCCCGGCCAGCAAAGCTTCGGACAGAGGGCGGACCTGGTCACGGTGCTGGGCGCGGACGACCGCAATGATCCCCGGGTGCGTCAGCAAACTGATGATTTCCTGTTTTGATCGATTCACGGTCCAATTCCAATCGCGCGCGCCCTTGGATGCAAGCACGAAGTGCGGCATCCCCAAAGCGTGAACACGCCACCACAGGCGAACCCGGCGCGCGGCAGCGGGCGGCGCATAGTCAGACACCGGGCCTTGCCTTCTCCTCAGTCAGCATTCAGCCTTCGTCCTCATCCGGGTCCGCCCCCGCGAACCCCCTCCGCCTCTCGATTTTTCCCCGATTTTGCTTTGCTGTGCTACCGTGGTTGAGCAAGCTACCGGCTTTGTTTGCGCGCATGAATGTTACCGGCCCCGCTTTATTAACCGCCAACGACCTCGCCCTGGCTTATGGCCATCAGCGGCTGCTGGAGGCTGTGACATTGTCCGTCAGCCCCGGCGAGAAGGTGGGGCTCCTGGGCAGGAACGGGTGCGGAAAGACCAGCCTGTTGCGCATTTTGGCCGCACACCAAAGCGCCGATGCCGGAGAAGTGGCGCGGCGGCGGGGATTGCGCATCGGTTATCTGCCGCAAGAGTTTGAATTGGACGGCAATCTCACGGTGCGGCAGAACATTGAGGCGGGGGCGACCGACCTGATGGAATCGCTGCGGCGCTACGAATCCGGGCACGGTACGGATGCCGAGCTGGCGGTCCTGCTCAACCAGATCGAAAGCGCGGACGGCTGGAAGTTGCAGGCGCGCATCAACGCCACGGCCTCGGCGCTTAGCGCGCCGCCGCTCGAAACCCTCGTGAGGCCGCTCTCCGGCGGGGAGAAACGGCGGGTGGCGCTTTGCCGCGCTTTGGCTGCGCAGCCCGATTTGCTGCTGCTCGACGAGCCGACCAACCACCTGGATGCCCAATCCATCTCGTGGCTGGAGGATTTTCTGCGCGAGTTTCCCGGAGCGGTCATCTTTGTCACCCACGACCGCTATTTTCTGGATGTGATTGCCACGCGAATCATTGAGCTGGCGGATGGACGCTGTTTTTCACACCCGGGAAATTACACCGCCTACCTGGAATCCAAGGCCATCCGGCAGCAAATCGCTGAGCAATCAGAGCGGCGGCGACAGCGTTTCCTGCGCGAGGAGCTGGAGTGGGTCCGGGCCGGAGTGCGGGCGCAGCGTTCCAAGCCCCGGCATCGCCTGGAGTCGTTTTACCAGGTCAAAGGTCTGGAAGCCCCGCCGGAAGAACGGGAGATGGACTTGCTCATACCACCCCCGCCGCCTTTAGGCGATCAGGCCATCCAGTTGGCGGAGGCCGGGGCTCGAGTGGGAGAGGGCGAACGCGAACGCTGGCTTTTTCGGGGGCTCACCCTCTCGCTCAAACCTGCGCAATGCACCGGCATCGTGGGACGCAACGGAGTCGGCAAAACCACCCTCCTGCGCATCTGCCTGGGAGAACGGCCGCTGGAGGAGGGAACCGTCAAAATCGGACAACGGGTGGTGTGCAATTACATCGACCAGGCGCGGATGCAGCTTGACGGTACGGGCACGGTCCTGGAGGAAATCTCCGAAGGCAGCGAAACCGTCCTCTTCGGCGAGCAACGCTTGAGCGCGCGCTCGTATCTGAGGCGCTTTCTGTTCTCAGATGAGCGGGTGAAAGAAAAGGTGGCCCGGCTCTCTGGCGGGGAGCGCGCCCGCCTGATGCTCGCGAAAGTGCTCCGCCGCGGCGGAAATGTCCTGGTGCTGGATGAACCCACCAACGATTTGGATTTGCCCAGCTTGCGCATGCTGGAGGAAGCCCTGGCTGATTTCGATGGCACCGTGGTGGTGGTGAGCCACGACCGCTATTTCCTGGACCGCATTTGCGACCAGGTGGTGGTGTTCGAGGAGAGCGGGACTTTTGTTCAGCCGGGCAATTACTCTTACTACCTGGAAAAGAAAAAAGAGCGGGACGCCAGAAACCAGGCTTTCTGGTCGGGCCAGGCAAAACCGCCCACCCCAGTAACCGAGACCATCACCCCGGCCAAATCCTCGCGGCCACGAAAACTGAGTTTCAAGGAACAGCGCGAACTGGAAGGCATGGAAGCCGCCATTCTGGCGGCGGAAACTCGCGTGCATGAATTGGAATCGACCTTGAATGATCCCTCATTCCACGCCAGCCGCTCCCGTGAAGCCCACGGATTAATCGCCGAACTGGAAAGCGCCCGCGCTGAGGTAGCGCGATTGTACGAGCGATGGCAGGAGTTGGCGGCCGTGGGGGCAGCTTGATTTTCCTTGTCTCCATGGCCCCCTTTTGCCCAAGCTCGGGGCATGCCAAAGAAACACCAACTTTCCCGTCGTGAGTTTGTAGCCACAACTTCCATTTTGGTGGCCGGCGCGCAATTAGGCCTCACGGCCCCCCCCGGCGGTCCGGCGGACAAACTGGCCGTCGATGGCGGACCCAAGGCGGTTCCCCAGCCTTTCCCCAAGCCGGTGCGCTGGGGTGAGCCTGAACTCGCCCAACTCGCCGAGGCGGTCAAGCAACCGTCTCTCTATTACT
>JBBQYD010000329.1:0-6285 GCA_038209025.1 Verrucomicrobiota bacterium
CACCATTCCAATAATGCCCAAAAACTGTCCGGTATCCGCCCGGAACACTGTCCGAGAGAAATCGGAACGGTGTCCGACAGAAATCGGAACCCTGTCCGACAGGATTTGGAATCAGTGTCCGACAGCCTCCGGAATACGCAATTATTTGATCACCCCTGGATTTCCTAGGAAACTGAGGGGTTTAGAGCGTGTTTTGGCCGCTATGGGATGGCTGTGTACAATTAATGAAACCAAAAACCTGCTTTGTTATTTCCCCGATTGGTGCCGAGGGGACCGACGCCCGCAAGCACGCAGACGACTTTCTCGATCTTCTCGTCGAGCCAGCTCTGCAGTCGTTCAGTTTCACGGTGATCCGCGCCGACAAGATTGCGCGGGCCTCAACCATCACCGAAGACATCATCACGCTCGTCCAGCAGGCGGAGCTGTGCCTTGTAGATCTCACCTTTCACAACCCGAATGTTTTTTACGAGTGCGGGCGACGCCACGAAACTGGGCGGCCCGTTATCCTTCTGATCCGCAAGGGCGACACGCTACCATTCGATGTGGCAGGCATCAGGACAATTGAATACGATCTATCAGACCCGCGAACCACACTCAATTCAGTAAAGCTGGTCCAAGAGTTTATTCGAGAGTTTGAGCGGACTTCATACGGGGTTGCTGGCACGGGAGCCACGCTATCCAGCCTGGCCGATTCCCTCGCTCGCATCGAGCGGCTGCTTGAGCGTTCCTTCACTACGGCTGCTCCAAGCCGGGGCTCTCAGCTAAGCCCGAAGGAGTTGCTTACCAAACATCCCGCCGCGGCTTTTAAACTCGCAATGGATGTAGGAGATATTGAGAGCGCCAAGAGAACACTACCACGGGTCAAGAAGTTCCTTAGCGAAGATGCTTACTACCAAGCATGTGCGGTTCTCGCGTCCACAGGCGACGAAGAAACGAAGACCATCCTTCTCAATGCCGCGACCACACTTACACAGCAACAGCAATACAAGGCGCTACACGTTTGTTTCGTCGGCCTCATGGATTACTATACGACGACAGCATCGTTCGCCAAAGGCATAGAAGCCATGTCGAACCTCATTTACTCGATTGCAAACGATGAAGCTCATTCACCAGAAGAACGCGCCTTCGCGCTAAACCGGCTGCAGATGATGCGTTATCAGGAAGACCAGCACGATGAAGCCCTCAAGGATGCTTTGCGGGTCGTTGAGCTATGTCCCAACGATAACTCCTACGTGTTTAACCTTTCTATGATTTATGAAGCTATGGGCAATTTTGCCGAGGCGGCGAAGTGGTGCGACCGCTTTCTAGCACTCAAAAAGGACCCAAAGGCGCGCCATGTAGAGCATGTCGCAGGTGTGTATCGTAAGGCCGGAAAGACTAAAGCACTGGAAGCACTTCAGACGAAGTATGGCTCAAGAACAAATACCGAGGAGGAGGCCTAAAAAATCACTGGAGCGAACGCGGGCGGGCCACGTCAGTTGCCAATGCGGACGCGCTGGGCCGCCCGCGTCGCTCAGTTCTGCCGTTCGCTGAGGTCTACCCCGCCGCAGCAAGGCCGACGACCACAGACTGGCCATTCGGTGCACCGCTCACAGAGCGGCTCTTGCGCTTCACATTCTGCCGCTGCCAATGCTGACTGACGGCGTTGGTCACCTTCACCAGCCAGACCCGGTCCCTGGTCAGTTCGAGCAAGTCCGCCGTGGCAAAGAACTTGATGCCATTCAGCGGCGGATTGCCCAGCGGCTTAAGCAGCCGTGTGGCGACCAGGATAGGAACGTCATGTGCCTGGCAGTTCAGAACCCAGGCCACCTGCTCCGCCGTCAGCCGCGCCGGTAGCTGCCCAGCCAGCGTTAGAAACCGATGTTGATCTTCTCGCATAATCGCAACAACAGGGTTGAACCTACGCCGCCACGGCCTGCCCGGCCGTCCGCTGCTGCTGTGCCTGCTGGACCCGCTGCGCAATCTCTTGCGCTGTCATCCTGGCGGCCGGGTTGTCGGTGAGCTGCTCGACGAGCCCCGACACCGTCGAAAAGACGCCGGCCTCCTTCTGATGATCCATGAGCCACTTCACGAACTGCGCATCAGCGGCCTGGCCTTGTGGCGTGGTGGTAAGGACCGCCCTCGCAGTCTCGACGCCTTGGATCAGCGCCTCATTCACCTTACGATTGCGCACTTGCCGATAGCCGTGATACAGCCCGCCCAGCGCCAGGGCGAGAATGCTGCCAATGCCCGGCAGGAACGTGTTGGTCACCGAGCCCGCCGCCTCGATGGCCCCCAGGACCTCCGGCCTGGCGACCAGGTTAGTCACCGGCACCTGCACGGTGTTGGTGTAGAACACCGGCACGAAGTTGGTCACGACGGTGGTGACCATGTTCGTCGCCACCGGCTCGCGCGCCATGTAACCGACCACCGCGCCCGTAGTCGCGTTGGTCACGTACACGACATTGGTCCGCTCCACGACGACCGGCACCGTGCTGGTCTGTACTCGACAGGAGGGGCGGTAGCCAGGAAATGAACTGCCCAAAGACCATTCGCACTTACGGAGTCAGAATTTCAATGTCCGGTGCCACGTGCTGAAAGTGGGATGGGTTACGTGTCACGATCTGGAGCGCCTTTTTGCGGCGGGCAAAGGTCGCGTGCAGGGAATCATAAACTCCCCCGCCCATGACCCCGCGAGTGCGGGCCTCTCGAATGGCCGTTTCGTAATCCGCCAACGCCAATGCCTCCACCGCCACCGAATCCTGCAGACTCAAAGTCAACGCGGTCGCGGCGTCAGTCGGCACCTTGTAGAATCCAGTGAGCGTGGCGAACGTTTCCGCCAGTGCGTGGGCGTTGGTGAAGGGGCGCGTGGAATCTTCAATCGCCGCGAGGCAAACCTGATGTTCCGGATGCGACTTCAAGACCGCCCCAACCATGATCCCAGTATCCAGAAAGGTCATCGGGTGTAATGGCGAGATTGCTCTACCGCTTCTTCAATCGGCGTGGCCGGCACGGTCCCCGTCCAGATCTTGAGCTTGCCGCGTTTGACGATGCGACCGGAAGTGTTGGCTTCCATTTCCAAGACGATGCGACCCGGGGTCGCGGATACCATGAGCTTTTGCTTCCGGGGAATCCCGGCCGCCCGCCGCAGTTCGCGCGAAAGCACGATCCGGTTGGAGGCGTCCAGTTCAACGGTCGTTCGCATGGCACGACTATGGCACGGTTATGGCGTGTTTGCAAGTTCCCCCATCTGCTTCTGGTATTTCGCCACTCAAAGGCAGGATCTGACGGGCATTTTGAATGCGCGCTGGCAACTACTTAACGCACACTGAAACTCACACCTGGCCGGTTATGCTGGGTTGGCTTGACTACCCAATAAAATCAGGCAATTTGACGTTGGTTCGCCAAGGCGCACTTCTCGATTTGGTTTTCACTCGCCCGCTGAGGTTTGGCGACCGGTGGGCTTGCCACCTCGCGACACGAAACCGCTTTTCCCCAGGTAAAATCGCAGCGGCAAATCGGCCGCCTTGGCAATCCCTATCCGGGCGGCCCTCACCACCGGTCCATATTCTCTGCGGTATGCGCGCCATTCCGGGTTGACGGCAATCATCAGCGGTGTCGCGGCCGCGCAGAGGTCCGCATTATTCAAATCTCTTGCGATGTTCAACGCGGTGCATAGTTTGCCCGGACCATTGGCTAGCTGCTCAACCCGGCGCGTTGCAGAGCGGCTTTGCCTGATCAGTTCCAAACCGAAAACTGGTTCAATTGCCCGAACCAGCACCGCCTCGCCTTTCCCCACCGCATTACACACCGCGTTAACGCAGAAATGACAGCCATAAATGAAATAGACATAGGCGACCCCCCCCGGGCCAAACATGGCCCGGTTGCGGTCGGTGGGTCCGCGAAAGGCGTGGCACGCCGGGTCTCCCTCCAGGTAAGCCTCCGTCTCCACAATGACACCCCCGGAAATTCCCTCCGGGCTGAAGCGCACCAGCCAGTGCCCAAGCAAACGCGCCGCCACTTGGGACGCCGACGGGGTAAAGAAGCTGTGCGGCAACGGCGCGAACTCGTTCATGTCGCGTCCAGTGTAACGCATGGATCAAGCCCCTTTCGCAGAGTGGCCCAAACGCATCCGTACCCTGGGGCAGCCCCGGCGGCATCGCGGCTTGAACTGAGCTCATGTCGAGGGTGGAGCGGGCTTCGGGCCGTCCCCTGGTAAGCCCGCAGGAACCTGGCAAGCAGCGACTCCCGCCTTTCAGGTGGTCGAATCCCCGGCGCACGTCCAGTTTGCGCTTAACCTTCCGCCAGATTCGAGTAACGTCTCCCGCCTGTGATTGCAGCGTTCATCTCAGCGGTCCTATTCGCCACCTCGACCATGTGCGGACATCGTTCGGCCCGCCTCCTCGGGGGCACCGAGGCGAATTTCTGGCGCATTGTGTCCGCCGCGCTCATGCTTTCGCTCTGGGCCTACACCTTCGGCGGGGGTTTAGCGGGACCGGTCTTCCCGCTGTTCGCGCTCAGCGGTGCCATTGGCATTGGATTGGGGGATGTCGCTTCCTTCCAGGCCCTGCCCCGGCTTGGCCCGCGCCTTTGCAGCCTGGTGGTCCAATGCATGACTGCCCCCTTCGGGGCCCTCATCGAGTGGACCTGGCTGGGAACCACTCTTTCCCCGTGGCAAATCGGCTGCGGGCTGGTGGTCCTGGGAGGCGTGGTTCTTGCCCTGATACCGGCTGATCGCGTCTCCCATACCCGGCGTCAGTGGACGGCGGGCGCCAGTTTTGCCGCCATCGCGGCTTTCGGCACGGCTTTGGGAGCTGTGCTCAGCCGCAAGGCCTACGCTTTGACCGAGCAATATGCCTTCCCGATAGACGGCGGCACCGCCGCGTTCCAGCGCGTGGTCGGCGGCATCATTGTGGCGGGCATCGCCCTCCTGGTGGTGAAACGATCCACGTTCGGGACCACGGTGGACCTGACCGACCCCACCCTGCACCGCCAGATGAAGCAGAAATGGAGCGGAGCCGGGCCTTGGATCATCGCCAACAGCCTGGCAGGTCAAACGCTGGGTGTCAGTGCGATGCAGTTGGCACTGCAAACAACCCCCACGGGTGTCGTCCTGGCCATCATCGCCGTGACCCCGATCCTGATCATTCCCATGGCGTATTTCTTCGAGGGCGAACGACCTACCATCCATTCCGTCCTCGGTGGCGTGATCGCGGTTGCCGGCGTGATCGGATTGACCCTTTCCAGGTAAGGCGGTTCCTTATCCGGCGCCGGCTGGGAGCTTGCCACCGCTCGCGCGCCGCATCGTCAAGGTTGATCATCGTGCGTTTCATTCCCGGCGTCTGCCGACGGGGCACGGCTCCCCTTTCGCCGCTTCACCGCCTGCTTCAGCAAGAACTCGATCTGGCCGTTGACGCTGCGCAACTCATCCTGAGCCCACGCCTCCAATTCCGACCAGAGGCCCGGGTCGATGCGCAGCAGGAGTGTTTTGCGTTCCCCCATTGGAATCAGGTGTAGAGCGTGCCCGTGTTCACCACGGGGTGAACCTCAGATTCCGCGCAGAGCACCACCATCAGGTTGCTCACCATAGCCGCCCGCTTATCGTCATCGAGATGCACCACGTGTTTTTCCGCCAATTCTTTCAAAGCCATCTCCACCATGCTAACCGCGCCATGCACGATCTTTTGGCGCGCGGCAATGACGGCCTCCGCCTGCTGGCGGCGCAGCATCGCTTGGGCAATCTCAGGAGCGTATGCCAGGTGCGTCAAGCGCGCCTCCTCAACCAACACCCCGGCCTTTTCGAGACGCGCCTGCAATTCCTTCAGGAGTGCCTGTGAAACCTCGTCCACGCCGCTGCGCAAAGTAACCTCGTTCTCCTCCCCATGGTCATACGCGTAGGCGCTCGCCAGGTGACGCACCGCCGATTCGCTCTGCACCCGGACGTAATTCTCAAAGTCATCGACGTCAAAAACCGCCTGCGCCGTGTCCCGCACTTTCCAAACCACCACCGCCGCAATCTCGATCGGGTTGCCGCGTTTGTCATTCACTTTCAATCGGTCGCTGTTGAAATTACGGGTTCGCAAAGAGATTTTGTACCCTCGCAGACTCTTGTGCTCCGGCGCGGGCATGCCGCCTATGCCAGCCTGAGCCTGAGCCTGGGCCTGAGCCTGCATGCGCTGCGACCAGGACATATTCGAGGCCGGCCCCCGGGAATAAAACGGGTTGCCCCAATGAAATCCGTCCCGGCGCACCGTGCCCTTGTAAGCGCCGAACAAAATCAGCAAACGGCCCTCATTGGGTTGCAGC
>JBBQYD010000330.1:0-6279 GCA_038209025.1 Verrucomicrobiota bacterium
GAACTGGGCGCGACCAGGTGCGGTGCCTCGGCCACGGCCGCGATGCTGGAGGAGTTTAAGAAACGCCAGCAAGAGGGCCGCCTGGATCAAAAGCCCAGCAGCGGCAGCCTCGGCGCGGGAGGATACTAAAATCGAGCGTCAGTTGTTCTTTTTCAGGCGGTAGAAAATCACACTGTTCGTGTTTCCAACCGGGAGCGAGCCAAAGGAGTTGCTCAGCGAAATGGTCGTAAGCGGGCTCCAAGGCACCACGTTTGACACATTGGTTTTGTATTGAACCTCGTAGGTGCCACCCGGCCGGCCAAAGACCGTCAGGTTCCGGGTCTTGTCAGGGTTGAGCGACGCCGCCAAAACCGGCGGGTCGGCATACACTTCAACGGCACGGTAAAAGACCTGGGGAAAACTACCCGATGGACCGACCACGGGGGTGACAAGATTGTTTACTACAATCGGAGTCATCCGCTGCCAGTGGGCGGAACTCCCAAGTGAGGTAGAATACTCCAGGGCGTAAGCCGCAACCGGCCGGGCGTAAAGGGTCAGCGAACGGTCTTGACCCGCCAACCCCGCCTCCAGCAGCGATTCCTGCCCAATCACCACCGCCCGTCCGGATTGCGCGATCAGGTTTGCCACGGGACTCGTGTCCGCCTTTTTTCCGGTAATCTGTTGAATTTTCAAGGGCACAAATGCGGAGGGCCGGCCGGCTGGCGCAGAAAACCTCAATTGTCCAAGATTCTTGCTTCCTAGCAGAAAGGCCCCCGCCAACGTCTTTACGCGCATGGTCGTGACACCGTCCGGTTGAACCGTGAAGGTGACCGCCGCCGGGTCAATTTCAGCGGCTGGCGTGGTGAGAACGAAATTCGTCAGATACCCGGCTTTAAGCGCCAACACCACGGAGAGATCGTTCACCCCCACGCTGGAATTGAAACCAACAGGAACGCTGCTGGTTTGCCCCATCAGCATCACGGTGGAACCTACGTTGATCGCCAGAAACTCGGTGCCGAGAGAATTTTGAGTCGCCCCGCCCACCGTAAAGTTGGTGGTAAAGGTGAGGGTGAACTGGGCAACGGTCTCGGTTTGTCCCGGTCCATAGACTTTCGTCGTAAAGAACTGCTGCCCGAGGGGAGCGAGATTTCCACCGCCGCCGGCGAGCGAGAACAGGTCGTTCACGTTGAAGAAAACCTGGTTTGTTCTGGCGCCATCCCCCACCAGGCCGGCGATGGGGTGGGCGGCGTTGGTGTGCGAGAGTGTCACGACCTGCCCCATGGTATCCAACCCGGGGACCTCAATGACGAGTTGCTGATCATCCACGACAAACGTGTTCTCAAGCTCCGTGGTGATGGCCGGTAACGGCCCGGTCTCAGGATAGGTTGCAGTGGAGGAAGCCAGCGTGGAAACCGCCCGGTAGTAGTAAGTCCTGCCCGGTTTGAGACCGATGACACGCACCAGATTGAATCCCAGATTACGCGCCTTCTCCCGGATCAGCGCCTGGCTTTGCCGACGTTCATAGGCATTGGCGGCTGCCGGGTTTCCGGTCTGAATGGGCAACACTTCCTGGCTGAAGTTCCCCGCCAGGTTGGTCGTGCCGCTGGCGTCGGCGAACAATTCAACCGAAGGCGCGGAGTTCCCCACGCGCCACAGGAGCGAAAAACTCGTGGGTGTCACGTTAACCAGCGAGACATTGGTGATGGCGGCGGCCCGGGTCTGCGCCAGGCTCCCTGCCAGAATACCCGCGAACAACACCGCTTGTAACAAGGCTTTCATTTTCGGAGAGATCATTGGCAACATACAATCACCTATTCGTATTGGTCACCGCCGTCCGGGGATCATTCACAGTCACCACCGAACCGGACCGCTGCAGCCCGGTCTTGCCTTTGCGCGCCAGCATTTCCTCACCGCCAGCGAGGATTACGAAACGCTGGCTGCCGTTCGCCCTTAGCGCGCGCCCGATGGCTTCGGCGGAGCCATCGCCATTATCAATCAGGATCAGGAGCGGCGCCGGCCCGGCGGTGCCAGCGGCCGTTTTTTGCGGGCCAACCGAAAACGGGGATTTGGTCACGCGCAAGGCAGGGAATTCCGCCGCGAGGTCCGTCTGCCCGGCCTGTCCCGTGGCGGTCTTGGACGGTTCCAGCGGGGCGCGCAAATCCACAAGTACGGTGCTGGTGTCGGCGGCCAATGATTTAAGGATATCATAGCTGATCCGCGGCAAATCGCTGCGCACCATGCCAGGCTCGGCGGTCGTGGCACCGCGAGCGGTCTCCCACGCGGCCAATCCGCCATCCAGAAGCTCCGCGGTGATTCCAGGCTTCGTTTGGAGAGCAGCCAGCGCGCGAACCGCGTGACTTTCCCCCAACCCGCCGTCATAAACGACCACGCGTCCAATCTTTGGCAGCGGCTTCTGGCCGATGATTTCAGCGGGCACGTTGATGGCGCCGGGGATGTGGCCTCGCTGGAAAAAGACCGTCGATCGCACATCAATAAGGGTGAGGTTTTCGCCTGCAGCAAGGCGCTGCTGCAAGTCGGCGGGCGCAACCGCCATGGCGCAGGAGCCCGCAAGCAAGAGGCAACCCGCTGAAAGTCCAAGCATTCTGGCAGTCTTCATTTTCTTATTGGGGTCTAAAGTTGGCAGCCGGCGCGACCATATCAACCATCAGTACGGCCACATTGGGAATGATAAAATCAGCGCCGATTGGCATGCCGTTTTGCATGAGGGCAACGACCCATCGACCGGTTTCCGGATCCAGCATGCGGACGGCTCTGACTTTTGCGGCTCCAAGTTGATTCAGCAGCTTAAAGGCGCTGTATTGGCTGGGAAAACCGGCGTAGCTGAAGGCGTTCGGACCCGCCGAGAGGTTCAAGGCACCAATTGTGTTCACGCCCAGGTCCACGACCTGATTGTCGGCAAATTTTATCCACAGGAAGTCGCCGGGCACGAGATTGAAGTTTGGTCCTTGGGCGGCGCTCCCGTTCCAGATGGCGGTTTCCGTGACCACCTGTGGAGTGAGCGCGGTGTAATGGGTGATAGACTGCACCCCCGCCTGCGCATTCCATAGCTTCAACAGTTTGTGCGCGGTCTGCTGATAAGTCGCCATCGCTTCGGTAACGGCCAGCGCGTTGCGATTCGGGAATACGGCCTGCAGCGAGGGAATCGCCACAGCGGACACACTGGAAAGACCTCCCGAGGTTTCCAGCCAGACGGCTTTGCCGGCGGCAATGGCGGGACGATCCTTCATGGTGGTGGTCCTGGTGACCGGGATGGTTCGTCCGGTTGGAACATGCAACAGCCGTAAGTTGGCGGAAAGCGAACTGAGGGAGTCCTCCTGGCAAATGGCCCAGGGCCCATCCAGGTAGGGTCGTGTTTCATTCTCCGGAGTGGAGGTAAGGCGCACCTCAAGGTTACGGAGAAAATCATAGCCATACAGATCCACCTGGCCGTTACGATTGTCCTGCCAGACGATCCAATTGCCGTAAATAACCGGGTTATATTGGCCGAAAGTATTCGTGGTAATACGCCGCTGCTCGCCCGATTCCAGATCCTTGAAGTAGATTTCACCTGGCCCGACATCCCGCCAATCCTGCCAGACCACCCGGCCCGCCTGAATGTCCGGCTCGAGTTGATCCTGCGTGGAGGACCAGACCGAGAACCGCTGGCCATTGGCAAGGTTGGTGGCAAGCAACTGCCACGGGGCAGCGGGATTTCCCGCCGACCGGCGTTGATAGACCACCCATGGCCAGTCAATGGCCGGGTTTATCTCATCCGTTTCCAAAGAACTCGTGACTTGAGCCACCGACCCGCCACCCGCCAGATCCTTGATGAAAATGTCCCAGTTGCCATTCGTCTGGCGCCCCTGCCATACCACGTAGCGGCCGTCGGTGTAGGGATTCTCCTGATTGAGCGGGGTGGTCGTTAGCTTCAGCACGGTTGAGTTGCTGGAAAGATTCTGGGCATAGATGTCCCACTTGGTCGCACTCTGATCCTGCCACACCGCCCACCCGCCCCGCGCATGCGGGTTCTTGGGGCCGCGGCTGACGTCCGCAATGGTGGCGGCCACCCCCGCCGGCTCGCCGATCTGCACTAGCCGGCTGGTGTAATTGGTCCGGTTGAGTTCATCGGTGAGTGTTACACGCACGGTGTACCATCCGGCCGGGAGAGTGGCGCCCAGGTTGTCGCGCCCATCCCAGATAAACATTTGCTGGGTGGTGCCGATGTTCGTCACGGCGTAGCTGCGAACCAACGGCAGGTTGTATGTGCGATAACCGAATAATGGATCGTAGGCCCACGTGAGCGTGGTCGCATTCGCGGACGGCTGGTAAGTGCCGCCAACCTTCCCCACCGCCGCAAACTCAACGGTTTGGGCGTCAGGCCCGGTGTAGGCCACCATTACTGACCCGGGAGCGGGGGCTTCCGCGCGATAGTAGCTGTTGTTCAGGTTCCACCGGAAGGCGGTCACCCCGGCGCCGGAGACATTCAGCGTCGCGACATCAAACTTCGTGGGGGTCGCAGGTGCGCCGGTAATGCGCGTCGCGGGAGCAGTGGGGCTAATCGTCCAGGTTACCCGCACCGCATTCGTAATATCAGGATACGAACCATACTGCGAGCGACCGATGACATCGACCGTCTGAACGCCGGTGGAAAGCCCGGCAAGCTGGACTGGGTTGGCCGCTGCGGCATCCGAACTCCAGGCTCCCCCGTTGAGACGATATTTGTAGTAGCTCACGTTGAGGCCCCCGACGGTGAGGCTCGCGGAAGTGTCGGCAGTGGGCGACGAAGGAGTGCCCGCAACGCTGGCCGAGGCGACCGCGCCCTGAAAAATCTCAACCCGGGCATTCACCTTGCTGGGGTTATTCACCGCCTGGAACACAATCGGAGCATCGAAAGGCCGGATGGACAGGCTGTCACCCGAGGCAAAGATCGGGACTGACGGTGTGGTAATGCTGGCAAAGTCCAGGCCGGCAGCCCCGGACACCACCACCGCATTGGTGCGAATCGCTTCCTGGTTGTTGGATGTATCTTTGGCGTAATAACCGATTCGATACTCTCCCGGAATGTCCAGGCGGAACGGCAATGCCGGGTTGAACTCCGCGCCGTTCAAGTTGTACAGAATGCTCACAGGATTGGCGTCCTCCGACGTAAAATAAATCTGCGTCTCCGGCGTGATATAAAACTTCCCGCCGGTGGCGTCGACTGATCCGGCGAAGCGCATGGTCGTGACGGGGGGCGTAACGTCCAGCGAGGATGGCGCGTACTTGACGGTATAGGTGTAATTCTTCAGCTCGACATGGTCCAAAATGTTCAACCAGTTCTGCCGAATATTCCCGATTTTTGTGTAACGATGGTTTACCCAGAAATTATTCGTGTTCAGCACTTTTCCATCGGATCTCACCACGCTTTCGATGGCTAGTTTCGCCTGGCCGGGGTCGGTGAGACGGAGGTAGCCCCAACCGTTGATATCCGCGACAAGGTTGACCGGGAAGCTTCCGCCAGGTCCGGCCGAACCGGCCACGACGGCGTTGGTCAAATGGTTCACCGGGAGCAGATTGCCTTCGCTCTCGTACAGGGTATCGGGGATGTGCTCAGGATCGTCCGTAACATCAGCCAGGAAATCGCGTTGGGAATCGCGGCCGGGTTGATCATTCATGACCTCATGGGCAATGAAATAGGCGTTGAGCGATTTGATGACCGAAGTCTCCACCCCGCCCAACTCCGAAGCATGCGTGTAGGAGGCTTTGAATTCGATGAACTCGCCAGACAGTGAGGTAATCATGTCCCAGGAGCCTTTCTTGGCGGTGCCGGGCATGATGTCGCCGAGGTTCACAATCAGACTGGTTGGTTCGACCAACTGATCGTTCACGCGGGCGCCGAGAAGCTGTGCCACGAGGATGAGCCCCTGAAGATTTTCGACAATCTTGGGCTGCTTGGAATCAATCTTGAGCTTGCGCGCCGGGCCGTAGCCGCCGTTCTTCACCAGCACGCCCAGCGTGAAGGGCACCGGACTCTCGACCTCCGGGGTGAAAGGATCATCTCCTTGCACGTCTCGCGGTTGAAAATAGGTGATGTCCAGTTGGGGATCAGGCTTCACGGTGATTGTGGAAGGAAATGCAAACAGCACGTCTGAAGGAATCAAGGAGCCGCGAATTTTACCTGACAGCGTGCAACCCACATTGTAGCGAAGACCCTCAGGGCTGGTCCCGCCGGCGGCCACCTTGGGAATGATGAACCAACGCACGACGGATTTGGTCGTTGGGCCGATCACGCCGTTCCCATCCACGCCATTGATGCTCTCG
>JBBQYD010000331.1:0-6253 GCA_038209025.1 Verrucomicrobiota bacterium
GGTCTTCCGGCGTGCTTCGTGGGGATGTTTCTCCGCTGACGGCGCTACTGGGCCGCAACGCCGAGAACCAGCTCAAGGTCATGCAGGCCATGGAGGCCGCGAAACCCAAGCTGACCGACGAGGATATTTCACGCATTGACAAGGTGAACAAGGCCTTGGAGCGACTGCACCGGGACTTCGTGGATAGCATCGGAGGGATGATCGCGGAGGTTCAGACGTTTTTCGATCGGCCCAAGGACGTGAAGGACAAATCGAGCCCGTTTTGGGGCGGTTGGCGGCGGGGATTTGACACCTCCGTGGAGATGGAAAGTGCCTCCCTGTTCAAGTTCGGCGACCACTCGGCAGAGAAAGCCGCCTCCGACCGCACGGCGTTGACCACCACACCCGAGGCGGAGAAAGCGCTCAAGGCCACCGCTACCAGCCACGGTCAGGGCCAAAGCGTGGCAAGCGACATTCTCTCCCGCATCGGCCTATTCCGTGGCCCTGCTGAAGACCGCCAATACAACCTTCTGCAACGCCAAATCAACCAACTCGCCGGTATCAAGAACGAGTTAACCGGTTTGCGCCGAGACGTTTCCGAACAATAACCCACCCACCATGCCACGACTCTCTTACGCCCAAATCACCCGCGAAAGCTCGTTTAATGTACTGTCCGCCTATCGTCAGGCGATGGACCCCGTTGTGCGCGGCGAAATCTATGCCAAGGAGATTTCCCCCAGGCTGGATGCGGACGAAAACGTCTTCCAATCGTGGCCCCGCACGACGCGAGAGATCCACGCGATGAACACGCTTGGGACGTTGCCCAGCGCCATGGTTAGCCAGCGCATCCTGGAATTGCTGGTATCGAAACGGGCCTTGTTGGATGGCGTCATTGCGAACTTCAGCGGGGAGACGGCCGCCAAAGGCGACGTGCTCACCACGCGCATCGTGGGCATGCCGACGGTCCAGGACTTCAATGGCACCGCGAGCGCGGCCAGCGACACGGACATTTCGGTCACGCTCAACTACTTCAAGGAGGCCAAGTTCCAGTTTACCGCCTCGGAGGTTGTGGGCACGACTCGCAACCTGATCGGGGAGCGGGCGGAAGCCAATGCGCTCGCAATCGGCAATTACCTCGCGGACACGGTGGCCGCACTGATCACGGAAGCGAACTTCGGCACCACGAACCAGACCATTCAGGCCAGCGGCTGGGACTGGGCCACCATCGCTTCCATTGCGCGCAAGCTGACGGCGGCCGGCGCGCCCTACGGGTCGCGCTTCGGTTGGGTGAATGCGGCGGTCGCGGAAGCGCTCGAAAACGATTCATTGATGGCGTTCCGCCGCGATTCGGGCGTGGTGGACGGCACACGATGGACGGGAGTGCGCGGGTTCCGCAGCGTTGAAGAGTTTCCGGCGCTGCCCGCCAATTCGTGCAATCTGGCCGGCTTCTTCGGCTCCAAGTCTTCGCTCATCGTCGCCAGCCGGGCGGTGAACGCCCCGCCATCGCTTTCCGGCACACCGTACGAAGGAATCCGCGAAGTGGTCACGGACCCTGGCTCAGGCCTGAGCCTGGTGCGCAACGACTATTACGACGAGGCCACCTGGCTGACAACGACCCGGCTGGTGATCCTGTTCGGGGTCGCCGTCGGCCGGGCCGATTGCGGTCACACGCTGGTCACCGCTGCCTGACGTTCCGTGAGACCAGGAATCCCAGCTTTTGTTTTGTTTCCCGGCTCCGCTGCCGGGTTGGTTGACTGCGCTGGCCGGGGTGGAGCGTGGGCTTCATCCCGGCCGGCGGGAACCTCCTATGACTGCTCTGGTACCGAAGAGCTGTGCGCGGGCTTTGCTGAATCGCAAAGCGGAAGAGATCGACAACCTGTCGGACACGGGCGAGTTGCGCTGGGTGTTCGATGTGGCCCAGCAGGGAGCCATCCGGCGCTGCCCGCGATACTGGCTCAAGGAAATCCAGTCGCCCAATTCGGTGCGCGGTCTGGACTTTGCCGCCGCGTTCGCGCTGATGGTACCGCTGGCGATGCGTTCAAGGTTGGCAACGGAAGAGGTTGTCGCCCTGCTCTGCTCCTCCCGCCCCTCCGTCTGGTATATGATTACCAAGGGCGAGGTTCGGGCGGAGAAAGACGAGGCGGGGCGCTATTGGATAGAGAAGGCCAGCCTGTATGCCTGGCTGCAAAGCCGGTGGATCAACGGCCGGTAGAATTTTCAGGGAGGCCCATCTTGGCCCTTTTCAGTAAACGAGGACATGATCGCCTTTGCACAGGGGGCCGACTGTGTCGAACGGCAAGCCAACGGGCCTCCCTGTCTCCTTTTCCCCACCTGTAAACCGAACCAACCTGTGCACTTCTCCAAGAAAAACACCCCGCCTTGTAACCTCAGCCGATCCGACCGCCGGGAGTTGAAAGTCCTGCGCATCCTGTTTGATCGTGCCAAGATTGTCCTCGCAGCCGAAGCTCTGCACGACGGCGGCGTTAGCTGGCCCCAGATCGGCCCCAAGCTTGGAACACATTGGAACACGATCTTCGGGTGGCACCAAGCCTACCAGGCTCACGGCTTGGACGGGCTCAAGCCCAAGTTCTCTCCTGGCTGTCCGCCCCGCACGTCATCCCAACGCGCCCGCCCCCAGGAGGCCGCAGGAAGCTCCGCAACCCCGCCCCCGCTATCTGGCAGACTCCAGCTCGTTCCAAGGCCGCCACGTCAAATTGCAAGCGTTGCAAGGCCGGTTGCGGAGGACGTGGCCAAGGCGAACCGGGTGCCGATCGAAGCCAAGGCATGGCACCCGCGTCCTTGCAGGAGGGCTGCATGACACCGGCAACCCTGTCTTTTGAGCCCTTGCGCCACCGTCTGACGGATGGCACCTATTCTGACGCCCAGCAAGCCTGGCTGTGGCATGAAGCGCTTTCCCTGGTAGAGGCTGCGGGAGGACCTGGCAGCGGGGCGCCCGGCCAGACGCCGGGTCGCTCCCTGCTTGCCTGGCTGCGGGCCAACGCCCGCCAGCTGGCCGCGACGGAAGAGGCCATGCGCCGGCTGATCTACCGCAAGCGCAACGCCTGGCTGGCCGGCGGCAAGACCCCACAGGCGCTCATGGATCGGCGAACGGAGGCGAACGCCCAGCGCCGGACCGAGATCAGCCAGGAAGATCGCAACCAGATCGTGGCCAGCGCCGTCCTGAATCACGGCGGGCGCCTGGCTACGGCGTTTTGGGAGCTGATGCAGCAAGGCCAGCTGAGCCAGAATCTCCGCAGCCGGTTCATCGCCAACCCGGCGGACAAGGGTGATCTTCCGCGCAGTGTGGCGCGTGAACTGCGCCCGGAGGTGGACATGCTGCGGAATATCCACCTTGGCCCCCGGACGCACCGGTTGAACGGGGCGTATATCGATCGCGACTGGAGCACCGTGGCGGCGGGCGACTGGCTGTGCAGTGATGATGTCACCTGCCCTGTCCCCTACGGGCTGCCAGACGGTTCCCTCACTCAAGGCCAGTTGCTACTGACGATCGACGTGCGCTCGCGTCGAATTCAGGATTTCGCGTTGCTGGATTCACCCAACTACAACGCCTTCGCCATTTTCTCCAGTTACGTCCGAATCTTCGACCGGTACGGACTGCCACGCAAAGGGATGCTTTGGGAGATGGGAATTTGGAAGCGCTCGCGCTTGCTCAAAGGCGGGGATTCCTGCCCCCACAGTACGGCGGAGGTAGAGCTGGGGTTCCAGTCGCTGGGCTTGCGGTTCATTCACTCGGTGCTACCCCGCTCAAAGCCGGTGGAGAATGTGATCGGGTTGCTCCAGAACCTCATGGAGGGCGAGCCAGGCTACAGCGGCCGCTGCCAGATGCTGGAGAAACATGAGCGCTGGCAGGCCGCCCGGCGCGATGTGGAATCGCGGCGCAAGACTCCGGCGGAGGCGGGCTTTTACTCGGCTGCCGAGTGGTTCCAGCGCTTGCATGAGCTGGCCGAGCAATACAACCGAACCCCGCAGCAAGGCATCCTGGCCGGCGCCACCCCGAACGAAGCTTGGGAGAGCTACCAGCGCGCGGACGATCCGCCCGTGGCCCTGACCGGATCGATTCGCTACCTGCTCGCCACGCACAAGCTGCCGGTCAAGGTGCAAAATAACGGAATTGTTTTTCAATTTGGCAAACAGCGCTTCGTCTATCGCAACGAGGCCACGGGCCGCCTGATCGGGCGCCGGCTGCTGGCCTGGTTCGATCCGGACAACGCCGATTCCTTGTGCGTGACCGATGAACGGCGCAAGAACCTGATTTGCGTACCGCGCGCCCGAGCCATCCCCGCCATGGAAGCCACGCCCGAGGAAATGTCGGCCGCCCAAGCCAGCGTGAGCGCGCACAACGCCTACGCGAAGGTGAGATACTCGGAGATCAAGACCGCCTTCATCCCGCGCCCCAGAGTCACCTTACCAGATCCGGCCTCGGACAGTCTGGGCCGTGACATGGCGGCGGCGAAGACGGCCGCCCGCCAGGAACAGAAAACCGTTGCCACCGCCCGCCGGATCGCCACGCGGGCGGGATTGCCGGCCGGGTTGGTTCAACTCGCCCACGACCCGGAACGCACGAAGCGGGTGATCAATTACTTCATGCAGGATTCGCCATGAGCAGCGCCCGATACGAGTATAACGGCCAACCCTTCCGCCAAGGGCGCTACGTCAGCCGTTCAGTGGAACGCCCCGTGCTGTCTGCAAACTGGGTCGCGGAAAGGGTGGAACTGATGAGTGATCGCGAGACCCGTAAACTGGTCTGGTTTGCACAGTGGGTTTCAATGCGGCAGGGCGTCGAATACGATAACCTAGAGGGTAGTTCCGCCGGCCGTTATTCAATCTGGGACGCCTGTGTGAACCCGAGTGAAAAACTCTACGAGGACGATCTTGACCTGTTGCGCTCTGTCCGGGCGCGCACGGTGGCTGACGCCCGCGCAAGGCACACGGAAACCGCCGTCGGCAAGCAGATCCGGGAGATGCTGGACTACACGCTCAAAGCCCGCATTCTGACGGCGATCATCGGGCCGTCGCGCCTGGGGAAGACGCACGCGGCCAGATCCTGGTGCGACCAAAACCCTGGCATCGGCCGCCTGGTGCAATGTCCCCCGTCCAATGACGACTGGGGATGGTATCGCTCAATCGCTGCGGCACTGGGGGTGGAAATCAATTTGAAAAGCAAGGCTTTCGAGTTGCGGGAAAGGTTGCTGCAAGTGCTTCATGGTGGCGATATTTGCCTGGTATTTGACGAGTGCAACTACCTGTTCGGCCAGAATAACCGCCGTTTTCCCCGGCCGCATCGACTCAACTTTTTGATGAGCGAGCTGGTCAATTACAAGGTCCCGGTGGCTTTGATCGGATTGCCTTCGTTTTGGAGCGAGATTGAGAACGCCCGTGTTCGTGGGTGGCAGGGTGAGCAGTTCATCGGCCGGATACAGGAATCGGAACCCCTCCCTGTCGAGCTCACCATTGAGGACTTGGAAACCGTTGCGCACGCTTTGCTTCCGTCGGTGAGCCGGGAGTGCATCGCCCGCTTGGCGGAATATGCGGCGAGCTCACAGAAGCGGATTGCGTCGATCGAATCGGCCGCCACGCGCGCCAAATACATGGCAGAGGAGGCGGGCCGCAGCGAACCGACGGACGCCGATGTGAGAGCCGCCGTGCGAACCTCCGTCATGCCGTCCGACGGGGCCATGGTGGAAGCCCTCTCGGGCCGTCCGGCAAGGCCGGCGCGGGGCCGTAGCATCGCTATTGCAGCACCGCTGCAAGCCCCTGATCGGGGCAGTGCAGACCCGGCAAGCGAACCCGCAAACAGGATCAATTTCGCTCCGCAGACCAATACCGTCGCAGGGTAGTTCCTACAGCCATCCTTATCTCACCCAACCTCCGCTTGGCGGGGGGTGGGTGTTTTGTTGTCTGCGATCGGCACCAAAACCCCAAGAGCTGTGACAAGTGGGCCGCCGGTTTACATGTCCCGTTGATGTGGGACATTTTCGATGCCAGCCACGGCAGGTCCGCGCCGCGTCCCTTTGGCGGTTCTGGCTCATCATCTGTGAAATCAGTGGCTCCAACTCCCGTTTTGGAAGTGAACCACCGCAACGAATGAGCTTGCGGGCGGTTTCGACGCCCGCACTGACGCGTTGGAGTTTGGACGTTTGCGGGCGGCTCAGGGCACCTGCACCACGCGGTAGATCTTGAAGCGACCACCGCTTCCACCGCTCTGCGAGCCGTCGTCGGTGAACTGGTACTGCGCAGTCGCCGAGGTCACGGT
>JBBQYD010000332.1:0-6241 GCA_038209025.1 Verrucomicrobiota bacterium
CCGAGGCGGGCAGGGAGGTGCAGGCCGTGCTTGCCCGCAACCTTTACCGGTTGTGGTTCAGTTATCCCACCGCCATGGGCATCACGTGGTGGAACATGGTGGACGGCGGGGCGGCCCCCGGCGAGCCTTCGCTCTCTGGCCTCTACGATACCAACATGGTCACCAAACCGGTTTACCGCGCGCTCGACACGCTCATCAACCGGGAGTGGAAGACGCGCCTGACCTTGCAGGCTCAGGCGGGCAAGCCCCTTGCCTTCCGCGGGTTCAAGGGCCACTACCGCGTCACGTGGACCGAGGCCGCCGGCGGGGTCCGGACCCTGGAGTTTGAATTGGCGAAGGAGGGCGACGGCATCGCCTCCGCCCGTTAGCCCGTCTTCCGCCATTCGCTGGGGAAGATGATGATTTACACTGGATGCCGGGAGGAGATGGCGGAAGGGGTGGGATTCGAACCCACGGTACGGTTACCCGTACGTCTGATTTCGAGTCAGGTGCCTTTAACCACTCAGCCACCCTTCCGCTCGTTTATAACCAAGCACTTGCGCTCTCAGTGAAACGCCTGGATTGACGGTCTGATACTGCTATTTGATACGGGTCGCATAAAATCAGCGAGACCACCCCAAGAGGAATCCGGCGAGGATTCCGAGTGGGCAAAGACGCAGTATGCAAACTTGATCCGCTACGTTCCATCTGGGAAATACTTTGCCCGAATCCGGGTCCAAGGCAAGTTGATTCGCCGGTCTTTAAAGACAAACCGCATCTCCGTGGCCAAACTGCGACTGGCTGACCTTGAGAGGGAGGAACGGCAGAAGGCTGAGAACCAAACCGCCGTTGCTTTCACCAACGGCAAGATGCTATTCAGCGACGCGCTGTCGCAATACCGCGAGTGGCTCAAGAGCGAAGTTAACCTGAAGCCTCGGTCCAAGGAATACCGTGAGGAGCGAATCGGTGCCATCCTGAAGTCATGGCCAGATCTCGATGGATAAAGCCGCCGCCACGGTCGTGGGAATGCATCGTATCACCCACCATGACCTCCGCTACCTGTTTGCCGCCCGCTGCATTGAATCTGGCGTCGAAGGAGTTGGTTGAGTTTTTCAAAATCCGTGACCAGGAGAAGCTCTACGATAAGCTGGCCGATTTCTTTGCCCCTAACCTGGCTAAGCACCTGGACCACTTTCTCGACACCCCAGACAGGATTTTGCTCGCCCAGTTTTCCAGCCAGCTCGTCATGCAGTTCCGCACCCCAGGCCTTTTGCGGATATCAGGCCTTTGGCACGCACGGAAAGGCGGGGACGTCGGTTTTCTCCTCCAGCACCTTGACGTGATCGTGCAGTCCCTGAATTGCGTGGATGAGGTTGCGCCGTGTCACCCCGTTCCTGCCCGAAACGGCCAAAACCGCGGGGTTGACGTCCCGGCGGCGCTCCGCCAGTATTGCGCCATGCTTGGTGAGACCAAAAAGCAATTATCCCTCACCCGCGCAGCGCTGAGCAAGGGGATGCGCGCAAGAAGCCATTTCCTATCAGTAGTTATATGAAAGCAAATCCCCTCGTCCTGCTAACCTTTATTCTGCTCTCGACAAAGGCAGCAATCGCCCAGGGATCTGGTGATTGGGTCTACACGACCGACGGAAACGCAGTCACAATCACAGGCTACACCGGGATTGGCGGGAACGTCACAATTCCAGAGACGCTCAACGACCTCTTAAGTTATGAATCCGTTCATTCACAAAGTAACACTTCGCAACTACAAGAGCATCGCCTCATGCGCGCTTCAGATGCCCGCTCTGTCATTCCTGGTCGGTCCAAACGGTTCGGGCAAAAGTAACTTTCTCGATTGTTTTCGTTTTGTCTCCGACTCGCTCAAAACGTCGTTGGATCATGCCCTGCGAGACCGGGGCACTATCAAGGAGGTGCGTCGCCGCTCCGGAGGTCACCCAAATCACTTCTCGCTCCGCCTCGACTTCAATCTGCCCGGCGACGGGGGCGGTCATTTGAGTTTTCGGATCGGTGCCAGAAAGGACGGCGGTTTCGAAGTTCAGACTGAAGAATGCAAGATCTTTACGTCAGCGCTGCAGGAGCATTTCTATCACGTTGAATCGGGCAAGGTCATGAAGAGTTCTATGAAACTGCTCCCGGCCGTCCTGTCGGATCGGCTATTTCTGGTCGCCGCGTCGGGCCTCCCGGAGTTCCGGCCGGCTTACGACGCTCTTTCTCGCATGGAGGTTTACAATCTTAACCCAAAAGAAATCCAAACCATGCAGAAACCCGATCCCGGCGAGTTGCTTCGCCGTGATGGCGGGAACATCGCCAGCGTCCTGCAGAACCTCGACGAAACAAACCGGCGCCGCGTGAATGAGCATCTATCCCGAATCGTTAAGGGGCTCGCCGGAGCCGAGACGAAGATACTAGGCTCGCAAGAAACCATCGAGTTTCGACAGGCCGTGAAAGGCCAGAAGCATCCCTGGACTTTCCTTGCCTCCTCCATGTCCGACGGGACCCTGCGGGCACTGGGAGTCTTGGTCGCCATCTTCCAAAATCTCAAATCCCAAAATGTCTCACCCAATCTCATCGGTTTGGAAGAACCCGAAATGGCGATTCACCCTGCCGCCTCCGCGGTTCTGCTTGGGGCCCTGAGAGAGGCCTCTGCCAATTCCCAAATCGTCGTCACTAGCCACAGTCCGGACCTGCTCGACAACCCCGATATCCTTCCGGAGTCCATCTTTGCGGTCGATAATCTCGACGGCACCACTAGGATTGGGCCGATCGACGAAGCGGGCCGAAAGATGTTGCGCGACAAGCTCTTCACTCCAGGTGAACTCCTGCGCCAGAATCAGATTGCTGCTGACCCAGCGACACTCGATGCAGGCAACGATGACAGGCAGCCCAACCTTTTCGAATTCACCGGCCAATGAGTCGCCCCCTGATCGTCCCCATCGTGGAGGGGCACGGCGAAGTGGAGGCACTTCCATTGCTCATCCGACGGATTTTTGACGCATTTCGTCCGGGCGTCTATCCGATCGTCAATCCGCCCAGCCGCGTCAAGGTGGGGACCTTCCTCAAGGACCAAGACTACTTCAAAAAGTACATCGAGCTTGCGGCAGCCAAGGCTGCTCAAGGCGAAGGCATGGTCCTGATCCTTTTGGATTGTGAAGGCGATTGTCCCGGCACCCTTGGCCCGCGCCTCCTTGCCGATGCACAAGCGATTTGTGGCGACATTAGATGTGCCATAGCGCTTGCTCACCGTGAATACGAAACTTGGTTTCTGGCAGCAGCTGAATCACTGCGCGGTTGCGCTGGTCTCTCGGACCAGCTTCTTCCTCCGGCAAGTCCCGAATCCATCCGCGGTGCCAAGGAATGGTTGGGACGCCACATGCCCGTTTCCTACGATCCCATTATCCACCAGGCCAAGATGACTGCGCGCTTCGACTTTCACAGCGCGCGCGCCGTTCCCTCCTTCGAGCGCCTCATCAACAAGCTGATAGTTTGAGTCTCGATAGGCGGTGAATGGGCACGATCTCCGCGCCGAGCAGCGAAACCCAGGCGGCACCGCCCGCGACAAGGTGACGCGCATTCAGTGCCCAGGTCCAGATTGGCTTGCTTGGATTGGGAGCAGCAGAATCTACAACCGGAATAAAGGCTGGCGAGTTTCGGGATTGAGTAATCCATTAGTCTCAATTTGCGGGTGAGGACCATCATCTCGCCACCTTAAAGGTCGCTGAAACCGCCCCGTCCACTCCCTGCTTCCAGAAATTATGCTGGTCGTTGCTGTTGAACTTTAGTTTCGCCATGCCGCGCCACCCGTTCCTGTCCCGAAACGCCCAAAACCGCGGGGTTGACGTCCCGGCGGCGCTCCGTCAGTATTGCGCCATGCTTGGTGAGACCAAAAGGCAATTATCCCTCACCCGCGCAGCGCTGAGCAAGGGGATGCGCGCAAAAAGCAACTTCCTATCAGTTTCTTTTCTAAAAGCGCAGCTACAGGTGTACCATCCCATAAAAATATTGGGCACCGGGTTTGGCGCGTCCAACCCTCTCGCCGTGGTTGCAGCATCGATTCTCCTGCTGGCGTTCAGCTCGATTTCCCCTCCAGCCGTGGCCGCTTCGTTCCAAAGCATCGTGACCAATTACAACGGCTATGACATTGACTACGATAGCGTCAAAGAAATCGAACAACTGAGATTCCTCTGGTACTATGATCGCTCTTTCGATTACCCCTCCGACCCAGTGAATCCCGATGCCAAACTGGTTGTTGTATTGGTTGAAGCCCGTTTGATGAACAACCTGACCCTAAGCCGCTACAGCGTCTCCAATCTGTTTTCTCGTCTGGTCCGTTTGGGCCAGGATCTGGCGGTAGAAGGCCGGCAGGCCAAGTTTCTCGTGATGGATGATTACGATGGCGCACTGATCCAGGAGGGTAAAACCCTGCTGGCGATCCGGGAGTTCTTCAAGAGTGTTTACTTCAATTTCAGCAACTTCGAAGGGGCGCTACTGGTCGGCTCATTCCCGGATGCCGGCATCGTAAGGACCTGGCCGGCATACCCTCCTGACTCCGGCGGCAATTTCTATGTAGGTCTTACGTCTGGCAAGCCACGGCCTCACGATATCGTCCTGGCAGACCTGGACGGCAATTGGCGGGACCTGTATTATGAGAACAGCACGTCCATGACCGGATGGACCTTTCAGGTGACGAACACGACCACAATTCGTTCCAACGGGTCGCTCGTGCTGCTCACCAACGCCGTGGCGACAGGGCAGACCAGCACCCGGCGCGATTTCTTCTGGCTCCGTGACGCGAATTACACGGTCTTCAATGCCGCCAAGGGCCAAGTCCAATTGGACCTGGCCTGTGCCAATCCCGAAGCCAACGCCGGAGACAAAGCCCGGCCCAATCCAATCGCGCGCCCGGAGATCTCAATCTCCAGGATTAACCCCCGCACCATTGCCCTGCAACCTCCTTCCACCCGCCTGCTCGACGCTAACGGCAGGCCTCAGTCTGTTCCCAATGTGCCCTTTATCAATCTCATGAGCACCTCCTGGACGCGGGACCCAAATCTGGAACGGACTCTTTTGGTTGAATACCTGGACTTGAACCATGCTTTTCGAAGCGGCAGGTACGCCAGCCAGCCCTTTAGTGTGAGCCTGGCGTGGTGCGACATTGGCACCGTGGCGGCCGATGAAGGTCTGGCCGGGCTGGTCCCCAGAGAAGCTAATACGCATGTTCCTTTCCTTCCGGATTACGTCCAATGGCTTAAGCGTCCAACCCTGTTTCGGGCGGTTGCAGCTCATTCCGACGGCTCCGTCACATTGTTCCCAGCCGATCCCCCCTCACCTGACCCGGTCGATTACGCCGCTCTCAAGGCCGCGTGCGGGGGCTATCCCTGGCTCTGGATTGAGATGAATGGGTATTACGTTCCTTCTTTCCAGGGGGTTCGCGTCGCCAACTTTTACCTTTACCGAACGCTCTATGAAAACAAGATGCTCACCAATCTCCCGCCGAGTCTTATGGCGCATGTGGGTTGCAATGTCGCGGGGGTGGATTTCGGCGACCTGACGCATAACGATTCGCAGTATGGTTTCTTTCAAAACGCGGCCAGCCTCCTGTTTTACACCAGGCAACTCGCCATCCTCTGCCGGGTTACGGATTGGAACCGTGGTCCCTTCGGCTTCGGCAGTGCGTTCAACGCGTCAACTGCAGCCGTCATGGGCGATGGCTGGAAAGGCATGTCGGCCTATATGTCGCAGGACACCAGCTGGTTTTCGACTCAGCGCAAACAGAATTACATCTGGAACCTGGTGGGCGATTATACGCTCAAGAAGTACTACACCGCCCGGCCGGCCAACGATGAATGGCCGGGGGCCATTCCGTTGGCCGCCAATGTGCCCTATGCCATGAGCACCCTTGACGCCACCTCCGTGAGTGACCCGGTGCCCAGTTGCCTCACCACCCCAGTCAACGGGGTGTGGTTCACATTCACGCCCGCCTCCAGCCGGGTCGTCACTGTGACCACCTGCGGAAGCGGTTTCGATACCGTCCTGCAGGCCTATGTCTATAGCGCCGGCACCCTTGTCCCGGTTGCCGACGGCTGCAACGACGACTCCGAAGACTGCGGCGCCAGGTCCCGCGTCGTGTTCCCGGCCACCGCCGGAACCACCTACTACCTCATGGCCGGTGGCTACAATGGCGTCGGCGGCAGCCTCAACATCACAGCGAGTGAGGTGCCGCTGGCTATCACCCGGCAGCCGGCGAG
>JBBQYD010000333.1:0-6225 GCA_038209025.1 Verrucomicrobiota bacterium
GGATATTCTCTGGCTCTCCGAGCATTGCACAGCCAAGGAATGAAGCCCTTCGCAGGAGTGGCCTGGGTTGGTTGTCTCGTTGCGCTGATCGCTTCCGCCGGGTGCGGCAAGCCCCTTTTGCCTGACCGGACGAAGGCGGAACAACTGATGCACGAGGTGCTGGCCCAGCAACGGTTCTTTCGCGACCTGACACCGTCGCCCGACGGCAAGCGGCTCTGGTATGTGAGTTGCACGGAAAAAGGCCGGCGCCTGTTCAGTCTGGACCTGAGCAATTTGACCGAGACGATACACTTTCCGAACCAGGAAGTTGGCCGGGTTTATGGTTGGAATAACAGCGGCGAGAAACTGGCGCTGACGCTGCTGGGCGAGCGCATGCGGCTCCCGGACTATCGGCAAGGAGCGGAATGGCCGCAATCGGAACTCATGGCGGTCCTCGACGCGGCGGATGGAACCGTTTCGTCCGTGACCAACGCGGAACCGGTCATCGATGCGGACGCTTCATGGCTCGATGATCACTCGCTGATGTTCACCCGGTATTATGCCGCTAAAAAGCTGAGAACGGAGGTCGTGGCCGATATTGAAGCGGGAACCTTAAAGCCTGTGCCGGTGCCGCCGTTATCCCCGGTGGTGATGAGTTCCAACCAGGTAGCCTACTGTGACGGGCTCAATCTTTTCGCCGTAACCATCGATTCACCAAAGACCAACCGGTTGACTTATTTCCGCAAGGTTGACTTTGACCCGCCGCGCTGGCTGCGTTACCAGGCCGAAACGGGCGGTTTCCTGTTCTGCTCGCGGCCGGGGGGCAGTGACAACCGCTATCTTTTCCAAGTGCCCGCGAGCACCAACGGAGCGGTGCAGTTAAGCCGCACGGATACTTACAACGGGCAATGGCTCCACGGCGGGAACGGTTACGCGCTGGTGTGCAACATCAGCAATTTGTTCTCGCTGGAGATCCATCCGGCGGATGTGCCCAAAGCCTGGCTGTTTACGAATGGCGGCGTGGTGAGCTACACCGCGAGCAAGTTCGACTCGAGAGTTTACGCTTGCGCTGCGGTCAGCAACGAGCCATCGGCATTATGGGAATACGATTACGGGCGCGGCGCGCTCCGGAAACTCACGAATTCAAAGGTGGGTTTGGCACCGGCGGAAGTGGTGGAAAAACGGGTAATCGCGGCGGATGGTTTGGCGATTCCGTATTTCGTGACAATGCCTGCCGGCATCAGCGGCAAGCACCCGATCATCATCTTTGTGCCCCCACCCACCGGGCAATCTAAGAAGACCTGGGAAGCGGAATCGCAGTTTCTCGCGCACTTGGGTGTTTATTATGTGGCGGTAAATGCACGCGGCAGTGATGGCTATGGCCGCAGCTACTCGGAAAACAATAATTCTGACGACGCGATGGGAGACTTGCTGGCGGTGCGTGAAGCTGTTCTGGGCTTGCCGAATGCGGACGTGAGCCGGATTTATCTCGCGGCGCAGAGCGGAGGCACGGGTTTGGCCGCGAGGTTGTTGGGCGAAAAGCCGGAACTTTGGCGGGGCGCCATTCTCCGCGAACCTGGAGGAGTCCGATTTAAGGGGCAAGAAAAAGGCCGTTTCCCCAGAGTGCTTGTTTGCGTGGGGGAATATGATCAGGCTGCGGGCCAGGCCAGAAAGCAGTTGGAACAACTCAAGCAGCAGGGGTTCGAAGCACGACTGGAGATTCTTAAAGACGCCGGTCACAATCTGCAATATTATCCCAAGGCATGGCTGGCGCAGGAAAGAGCCATCTACCATTTCCTGGTGGGACATTGAGCCGGCAAGCTGGGCGTGAACATGTCTCAGAAAGCCGAAATCGTATTCTTGAGGTCGGCAGCAGGGCTGATTTTGGCGGCAGCTTTGGAGCGGCTTAGCTGTTTGTTTCACGGCACGCTGGCGTCACGAATGCTGCTGGCTGGCCGAGATGGTTTCTTCGGGTTTCAGGTGCGGGATGAACTTTGGGTTCTCGCGGTGATGGAGTTGGCGGTTGGCCTTGCGCTGTTCTGCATCAAAGACGTTGTCTTTCGGCTGTGGCTGCTGGCCTGGGCTATAACAAACTATTTCGTCATCCGTGGGGCTTTGAGTTTTGAAGGGGTCGAACTGGCGACCAGTTTCATCGGGAGTTTATCCGATCCGTTTCATTTATCGCGGGGGTGGTCTGGCAGGGCGGTCTGGTTGATTCCGTATTATCTCCTGGCGGGTGCTTACCTATCGCTGGCGTGGCGGGGTTGGCGGGCTTTTCAAGAGTCCCGCCGAAACCGAGCGCGGCTTCAAACGGGCAAGGGTGGTTTCTGGAAAATCTCCTGCCCCGCATGCGGCGGACGTGTGCAATTTCCTCTCACAAGTGAGGGCTGGGACATTCCCTGTCCGCACTGCACCCAACCCATGAAGCTCCGCCGGGAGGAGGAGTTGAAGGCGAGTTGCTATTTCTGCCAGGGGCACATCCAGTTCCCGGTCCATGCGCTGGGGAGAAGAATCGCTTGCCCGCACTGCCGGGGGGAGATCACCCTGCGGGGACAAGATACCCCGGTTACCGCCAGTGAGTCGAAAGCCCCTGAGGCGCGCCCGGCGGAAGCGTGTGGCATTTTGCGCAACCCCGGCTCGAAGTCGAGTTCGGCTTCGGCCTTGTTGGGAGCGCTATTCTTGATCAACGGAACTTGGCTTATGAGTGAAGAAATTCTGGATATTCGAGGTCATTACGAGGTGTTGGAGTATGGCGCAAAGAGCCCGGTTCCGCTCATTCGAATGCGGGCTGACTTCAAGGTTCTGCTGGCTCCTTCAGGCTGGCAGATTACCGCTACGAACTCTGACAGGGCGGGCGAATGGGCGCTGCTGGCTTTTGACGGAACAAACACCTTTGCGCTGATGCCCTATGAAGGGCATTTCGTCGGCAAGGCACCGGGCGGGAGCCGGCACTTTGCCACGGTCTCCACCGGTCCGCTCTATGAAACCAGTGTGACCGACTACCTGCACCTGCATGTGCTTTGGCTGGCTTTTGCGGCAGGCCAGGTCGCGAAGGCGGACTCCGGGGTCGGCACCATGCCGCTTCCCTGGGCTTACCCGCGCAAGAACGTGTCGGCTTATGGATACCGCTGGCATTTCACATTTTCTCCGGACGGAATGTTTGTGACCAAATGCGAAGCGCGGCGTGATCCGGCCCTGGACCTTCCTCTCGAAGAGGAGTTGCTGCGGCCGACCCTCAGCTATCCGCGCTCACCGGCGGCCTACCAAAGGCAGGCCGACCTCCGGGCAATCCGGAGCGTTGTGCCGGCTGGATTTGTGAATGCGGCGTACTCAACCACCAGTATGCGGTCGATGGGCCAATGGAATATCCCGGCTGAGGGAACTTTTGTTCATTCGAATTATAATAATGGCCGGCCATTCAAACGCTCCGAAGCCACTCTAAAGGTCACGGAGGTGGCCACGGTATCCGCTCCGGACACAACGGTGCCGGACCTCACCGAGAAGACCCTTACGCGGGATTTCCGGTACCGTCAGCAGAAGGAAAATCGTATTTACGAGGGCGCGGTTTACGTTCAGGGGCCGGGCGACTGGCGTTCCGCCACGGATCCGCTCCTGCTGAAGGAGGCGGACGCTTACCTCGCGCATGGCCCGAAGTTCGGAGATTATGGTCTGCTAGCCAGCTTCAAGGACCCGCGGACCGGCTGGAAGAGGATGCTGCTTTACGGAACATTTGTGGCTCTCCAGGTTTTATTCGTCACCCTCCTGTGGCGGGGAATTCGCAACCGGAGAGGCTTGGCTGACCAGGAGGGAACCCATACCTACGAAGGTTTAACTCTATGAGAAAGAAACCACTGCTGACGGCGCGACGAATTTCCGGCCCGGTGATTCTGTTTTTACTCCCTATTGTGGTTTGTTGCTGGGAAAATGTGCTTGGGGCGGAGGTTCCTCCATTTACCGCAACAGGGAAGGTTGCGACTCGATCTTTCGACGGAAGCCCAACGAATGTGATATTCGAGCTCCAAGGCGATTTCGTTTTTCAATACAGCAACGGCTGGTGGAGAGTGCGAACTACTTACCGAAGCGGCTTTTTACCCGGGACCAAAAGAGATGAGGTTCAGTTGGCAGGGACGGTTCTGGACTGCTCGCGCATTGAGGATGGTGTTCGTCTCTTTTTGACCTCAGAGAAGCATCTGGAATCAACAAACAAGACACCTGTTCCGATGGCAACGGCAGTTCCGCTTTCATTCCCGCCGCCCGAGCACATGGTGCTGCTTCTACCATGGCTGGCGCTTTGCCCTTCTCCCGAATTGCCTATTCTTGAGAAGGGTTTGATTCGAAGGTTCGGAGTCTCTCAGCGCATGAATGATCCGCGAAATCGGGCGAGTTACCGTGCGGCTTACCGAGGAGACGAATCGCAGTTCATTTCGGAACTGCAAATCACCAATCCTGGGGTCATCTTTGTACGAGGTGGAGACGTGCAACCGTTCTCAAAACCCTTCGATTCAGGTTTCCTCGAGTTTTCCTATGAAGTATCCGCCTGGACGAACTTTGGAAAACTGCCGTTTCCTAAAGTTTCCGTCTTGCACCAGTACTGGCCTGCTCATCGAGCCAAAACAGTTCAGGATGTTGATTTGGCAGCGCGTTCCTCGCTTGAGGTCCTTGCCATTTCTCCGATGGAGCCAGATACCATGGAAACACCGGCTAAGTTGATCGCTTCAGACATCCGGTTGAATGGAACGAGCACGAATTCTCCTGTTAGCTACACTGTAATAAACGACCGTTGGCAGTCGGCAACCAACGCAAAGCTCAAACGTCTCTCCAGCCTTGAGCTAAAGCCGCAGGCAAGAGGAACGTTCAGCAAGCAAACGCGCAGATGGGTGATGCTTGGTTTGCTGCTTGCCACTATGGCTGCGGCCACATACTTGATTATCGAATTTCGGTCCACAAAAACCAAGAAATCCAATTCGCGTGCTCGCATTGCCGGGGGGAGATTAGGTTGAAGGTTGAAGGTCCGCTTGGGAACCAGCCCGAAGGGCTGGAACCCGTCAGCCCAGGGCAACGCCCTGGGATCTCGTCCGTCCAACAAATCAAAAGCCCTGAAAGGGCGTAACTGGTATCGCCGAATTCACTGCGGGAGCCGTGGTTGTTCAATCGCCCGTTTCTGAGCCACGCGGGTTCTGCCCTTTCAGGGCGGGGAGGAATGTGTGGGGTTCAGGTTCCCAGGGCGGCGGCCTCGGGGGCCTTGCCCTGGGCTGTCGAGTCACTGCGCCTTTGGCGCGAACAATGCCCGTTTTCAAAATCCCCTTGAGGCACATTGTGTATCAACTAAACTCGCGCATGAATCCAACGCGCCGCCTCATGCGATTCGGTGCAGGGCAGGCCCATTTATGGCCGGTGGCGCTGATCGTGGCGCTGTGTCTGGTTCTCGCGCTGGTTTGGGCGCACTGGCGCGATCCGTTCGCGCGCGACTGGTTCCGGTTGCGCACGGCGGACGGCGCGCGGTTCGATTGTGTGCTGGTGAAAGCCAAGGCAAGCTTCCGGCCAGGGGCGCCGGCCGTGATTTATTGTCATGGCTCGGGCGGCACGCTGGCGGGCAGCGGGCAGGATATCCGGCAGCTTGCGGAGACCGGCTGCGCCGTGCTGGCGATTGAATTCAACCAGACAAATTTCTCGCGCTTCGCGGCGGAAGTGGCCGCGACGCATGCCTGGCTGGCGCGTCAATCCTGGGTGAACACCAACCGGATTGTCTGGGCGGGCATGAGCCTGGGGGCGCAGCAGTTGCTTTCCCTGGCGTTGCGACATCCGGAGCGCAAGCCCGCGCTGCTGGTCCGGATCGTGGGCGGTATGATTCCGGAATTGGAGGCCGCCCACGAAACGGAAAAGCAATCCGGCGCGCCGCCTGAACCGCACCTGGATTTCCCGGTGGTCCTGTTCCAGGCGGAGTCGGACGAGATTTTTCCGGTGGCGGACGGTCATAAAGTCGCGGAACGGTTGCGCGCCGCGGGCACACCCGTGGAACTGATTTCGATGCCGGGGCTGAGCCACCGGATGGAGCCGGATCGCGCGCAGGTTTACCGGTTGGTGGGAGAAAGAATTGTGCATGCACTCCAGGGAGAACATTGAGATGTCACCGGGGGTTGCGCCGGCGGCTGGCAGCACCGCGTTAGGCGGGGCACGGTGGCGGGCCTGCTTCCGCGCCGTTCTCACCTGGGTTTTTACCGGCATGGGTGTGGCGGCGGTGCTGCT
>JBBQYD010000334.1:0-6181 GCA_038209025.1 Verrucomicrobiota bacterium
ATCGACCGTGACGCTCTTCGCGGTGTTGTCGAAGAGGCTTACGCCATTGAAGTCCTTCTTGGCGATGTCGTTGATGTACGTCGCCAGTTGTTGGTACTCCTTGTCGTAGAGGCCGCGGTCGGTGTCGGTCTTCGTGATGTCCTGAGCGAGCACCGAGAGCTCACCCATGCGGTCGAGCGCCTTGCCAACTTTCGACAGGAACCCATCCTGCGTTCGGGTGAACGAGGTGGCGTTGGAGACGTTGTTCCTGGTGGCGCTGATCCGGTTGATTTGCGCGTCAAACCGCAGTGAAACGGCCAGGCCCGCGGAATCATCATCGGGCGAAACGATCTTCGAACCGGAGGATAAACGAGCGAGTGATTTGGCCAGTCTGGCGGACGAATCCGCGAGCAGTTGAGCGCTACTTTGAGCTGATATGTTTGTATTGATTACCATAAGGACTCTTTCCTTGAGTCACCCCCTTGCGGAGGCATTTGTTTATTTAACGGCATCCCTGCCGCGAGGCGGGCTTTTCCAAGGTGCCCGCCGGGTTCCTCGCTGGCCTTTTAAGGTTGCCAGCCACCTATCCGACGCCATTCATATCGGCACTCTTTTTGGGGACTTTAATTCTTTTCTTCGTGCTTCGATGGCGGACGCAGCGCTGGTTTCATCTCCCGCCTGAAGAAAACAAAAACCCGGCCGGGTGTGAGCCCGACCGGGTAAATACCCGATATCATCATTTGGTCACTTGAAGTTTTGCGTCAGATACTGCATCTGCTGGTTGATCTTGAGCTGGGCGGTCTCCATGGCCACAAAGCTGTCGATCATGCTTTGCCGGTTGTTCTGCACCCAGCGCTCCTGGTCCGCAATCTGCGTGTCAAGGTTGCTGCTCTCGGCGGTCAGGCCGTCCTGGTGCTTCACTAGCGAGCCACTTTCGCCCACCACTGTTTCGAGGTAGGCACCCACCCGCGACGCCAAACCCGTGCCTTCCTTCGTAAACAGGTTCTTGAGCCCGTTCAGATCATTCGCCAGATACCCGTCCAGCTTGGTTAAATCGGTGGTGGAAAGTGAATCATCGTTGCCATTCGACGCAAACCCAAGGTCGTCCAGGCGGGCAAATTTGCCCATGAACCCGGACGCGTCCGAAGTGAAGAGGTTCCGCAGGCGCGTATTAATCTGGCCAGTCTCCGCGTCCTGGGCCAGGGCGCCCGCAGTGACTTTGCCTTTGGCATCGCTGGAGCTGGCGGCCTGCGTGTTGATGATCGACTGGGCTTTGTTGTATTCGGTGACAAACTCCTCAATGGCCTTCTTGATCTTGGACGTATCCGCTCCGACAGAGACGCTGAGCTGGCCTTCCGCCAGGGCGGTGACGCTCAACCCCTGGATGCCGGAGCTGCTCTGGGTGATCACGTTGCTCTGACTGGAGAGCTGGCCGCCGCCGTTGACGGTGTAGAGCAGGTCTTTGCCTCGCTCCAGGCCCCCCGCCGAAAGACCCGTGGCCGCCAGGAAGTTTCCGGTGACGTCTTCCAGCCCGATGCCGAGGTCGCCGGTGCCGCGATTTGCCACCACGAAACGGTCGTTGATGCCATCATAGCTGGCCATCACGCCCGCCCCTGAATCGTTGATCCGCCCGAGCACCGTGGCCACGCTGTCAGTGCTGGCATTGTAGCTGATCTTGACGCCGTTGATCTTGAACTCACCGGCCCCGCTCCCGCCATCGCTGATCGCGGTGGACAGGTTGGCCTCCGCCAGGGTGGAGTTCACTCGCACCGCCCCGAGTTCGGCGCTGCTGGTGACGCTGCCCGTTCCGTTATTGGAAAGCTTTAACGCGGACAGGAAATTGCTGGTGTCGGTGGCGCTGCCGAGGATGATCGGTCCGCTGCCCGTCAAGGTCAACTTGTCGGTGGCCACATCATAAGCCGCCGTCACGGTGCCGCCGGTTTGAGTGGCGATGTCATCCAGCACCCCTTGCAGCGTATCAGCGGCTTCCACTTGGATTTGTTTGCCGTTTACCGTAAACGCGCCCGGCGTGATGGTGGTGGCGAGTCCAGCGGACGCCAGGTTGATCGTGGAGAGGTCTCCGGTTGGGCTAAGCTTCTGTCCCGCATTAGCTTGGCCGCGCCAGACCGCGCTGGCTGCCATTTGGGTGATATTAAACTGGTAGGTCCCCAGCGTGGTGCCGGCAGCCACGCTCACCGTCGCCAGCTCCGGCTTGGATGCCGTGGCTTGGCGGCTATCGAAAAGGCTGGCGCTTTTTAAGGCGGTCGCGCGCTCCTGCAGCACCTTGAGCTGGGTGGCGACGGACGCCAGGGCGTTCTTGCGCAGGGCGATGGAGCTTTGCTCCGACCGCATGGTCGTTTGCGGCGCACGCTCGACCTCCAGGAGTTGATCGATCATCGATCGCCAGTCAAAATTCGAAGCTAAACCAGATATGCCTAAGTCCATAAAAACGCCACAAGGGCAATTTCGTTATCGGCAGGGCCAGTAAAAACTTTAGTTTCTATTTCCCCGACGGCGGCGCGGAAGACAAGCGGGGAGTCCCGGGAATGGGAATAAACGCTTTTCGTTTCGACTGTTACTGCTTTCCTCAGCTCGCGGCCGACCCTATTCTCCCGCCGTAAGGGATTGCGCAGCATGTGTCTTAAGCTCCAAGTCATCCGCGTTTTATCGGATGGGCGTCCGGGCCATGAAAACCAAACCGTGGGTCTGGCCCAGGCTTTGTCCCGCCGGACCGGCGCCCGGCTGGACACCGTTCGGATCACGGGCGGCGGCTACGCGCGGCGCTTTCAGCGGGCGGCGGACGTTCCGAACCCGGAGAACGCGCCGCAATTGCTCATTGGGGCCGGCCATGCCACCCATCTCCCTTTGCTAGTTGCCGCCTGGCGGCTTGGCGCCAAATGCGTAACGGTGATGAAGCCCACCTGGCCTATGCGCTGGTTCGATCTTTGCCTGGTCCCAGCCCACGACATCAAGTCCTCTAATTCGCGACCCTCGATCATCTTGACGAGAGGGGCTCTGAATCGGATTCCGGAGGTGATCCCACCCAAAGAACGCCGGGGTTTGGTTTTGGTGGGCGGACCCTCAAAACATTATGGCTGGAGCGAGGAAGAGTTGCGCAACGCGATCATCGCGGTGATGGGCGCGCGGCCGGAACTGACTTGGACGGTGGGGGACTCCCGCCGGACGCCCGCGGGTTTCTTGTCCCGGCTGAAGGCCGGAGCCGCGGTCCAGCTTGCCCCGTGCGAGCAAACCACCCGCGAGTGGGTGCCGGCCCAACTCCTGGCCGCCGAAGAAGCCTGGGTCACGGAAGACAGCATCTCCATGCTGCATGAGGCGGTCACCGCCGGCGCGCGCACGGGCGTGCTGCCGACGCCGGTTTGCAGTCCGCGAGCCCGGGTGCTTAACGCCGTGCGCGGACTGGTGGCTGACGGCTATGCCACCACCTACACCGATTGGCGGCGCAACGGACGCCAGTTGTCGAATCCGCGGCGCCTGCACGAAACGGCCCGCTGCGCGGATTTGATTCTTCAGAGGTTCTTCACCGCCCGATGAAAATTCTCCAAACCCTTCCCGAGTTGAACGCCGGCGGAGTCGAGCGCGGCACCTTGGAGATCGCCCGCTACCTGATCCAGCAAGGCCTGGAATCGGTGGTTGTTTCGAACGGCGGACGACTGGTGGAGAGGCTTGAAAATGAGGGCAGCCGCCACCTAAGCCTGCCGGTGCATCGGAAAAGTCTGGCGTCTTTCCTTCAAATCGGGGCTTTTCGCCAGATCCTGATTTCCGAGCGCCCGGACATCCTGCACATCAGGTCCCGGGTTCCGGGCTGGATTGCGTGGCTGGCGTGGCGCGGCCTGCCTCGTGATGCCCGTCCGCACCTGGTTTCCACGGTGCATGGGTTTTACTCAATAAACTTCTATTCCGCGATCATGACCCGCGGGGAGCGTGTCATCGCCGTCTCCGAGAGCATCCGCGAATACATCCTGCGGAACTACCCGAAGGTGCCCCGGGAAAGAATCCGCTGCATCCCCCGGGGGCTGGACCCGGGTCAATATCCGCGCGGCTTCACCCCCTCTCCCGAGTGGCAGCAGGCCTGGAGGGGACAGTTTCCTGAGGTTGCCGGACGCCGGGTGCTGACCTTGCCGGGGCGCATCACCCGGCTGAAAGGCCATGAGGATTTTCTCCGGCTGCTCCGGGCGCTGCTGGCCGGGGGCCAGCCAATCCACGGCGTGATTGTTGGCGATGCCCATCCCCATAAGCGGAAGTACCTGGCAGAGGTGAAAAGCCTGGCGGCGCGCCTCGGCATCGCGGAGCGGGTGACTTTCACCGGGCATCGAGCGGATTTGCGGGAGGTCTTCGCGGTTTCCGACGTGGTATGTTCCCTTTCCACTCAGCCAGAGTCGTTCGGACGGACCACCCTGGAAGCCCTGGCGCTGGGCCGTCCGGTGGTGGCCTACGCGCACGGTGGTGTGGGCGAGCAATTGCGGGCCATGTTTCCGGGAGGGCTGGTGCCGCCCCGAAATGAGGCGGCGCTGCTGGAGGTGACCCGGGGCCTGCTCAGCCAGCCGCCCGCTCCCGCCCCGGTTCCCGAAGATTACACGTTGGAGGCCATGTGCCGGTTGACGCTGGACACCTACCAGGACACGCTTCGCCACGCGTGAAAGATTCCTGGAGGCTGGCTTCCCCGTAAATCAATTTGTCGAGCTGGGTATCGCCGGCGGGAGCTCCCGTCCGGAGGCGTAGGAGGAGGGCAGGCGCTGATGGAGATCGGGGCGGCGGCTGCTGAGCAGGGCGGAAAGCCAGTGCCGCATGAAAGCCGCGAGCCAATCCCGCCCAGCGTTACCGGGTTTGCGCAACAGTTGGCGAAACCTCGCGTTGTGGTGGTAAACCACCTCGGCCCGCTCCGCTAGCTCGATCACCCAAGCCTGCGGGAAGGGCTCCCGCAGCCACTGGGAGGCTTCCTCGCAGACGCACGCTGCGAGGGCTCGCGGAACTATGGGCGTGTCGTGCTCGATCCGGGCGCGCCGACCGGATGAGGCACGGCCCGCTTGCTGAGAATTCTGAAGCTTGTGGTAAAGCTGAATGCTCGCGTCCCACCCGCCGGGGAAAGGCAGGGCGGCCGCCCGCTCCGGATGTGCAGCGGCCCTGGGGCGGCTTGCGGGGTGGGCCTGGCCACCGGGAGTGCCGGAGGGCCGGCGTATGCGAAGAGGCCGACGCGGCTCGGAGTGCTGGCGGGTTGAGGGAGCGCTTGCCGGGCGGCCGTGAATCATTTCGTCTTCAAGAATCATGAGTTGGCTCCTTCCACAATTTTGATTTCCTCGCCCGTCAACCCGTAAAGGTCATAGACGAGGCGGTCGATTTGCGAGTCGGTGGCGGCGATTTGGCGCTCCAAGGCGGTTTTTTCCTGCGGGGTCTTGGCGGTGGAGAGGCGCTGATGAAGGGTGAGCATCTGCTCTGCCAGTTGGGCAACCTGGGCGCCGCAGGCTTTGTCGGCTGGATTGCCGGGATTGATGGGCCGGATGGGTACTTTCTCCATGTACTGGTATATCAGGCGATAGCGGTATTTGCCGGCCCGGATGCCGAAGGGAATGCTGAGGTTGCTGATGGCGAACCAGAATAGGCGGCTGTTCAGGATGCCAAGCAGGTACCGGTCGTTGGTGCCGAGACAGTATGCGGTGTTGGCCAAGTAGTGGCCGTCATTGTCGAGCGTGAATCGAGGACCCTTACAGATGTCGGGGAAGATTATCTTTGGACCCTCGAATACGGGATAGTAGGCGACGTCGTCCTGGATTTCGTACCACTGGTAGCGACCGGGCTTTCTTCCGCGCTTGGCACCTTTGTCTTTCTTGGGGGCAAGGTCCTCTTTCCACTGTGACAGGTGGGCGCGGATTGCCGGGTACTTATCAATGTCGATTCCGCGGCGGGTGAATATTAGCCAAAGCCCGGTGTCGTGGTGAATGTAGCGGCGGACATCTTCTCCGGCAAGGAGGGGGTGGATCAGGTCGGCGCTGCGCGCGTGTTCAGCGATGAGTCGGCGCTTGGTTTCGGTGTCGATGACGAATGCCTGATTCAGGCCGCTCGTAACGCCTCGGAAGAACTTGCGCTCGACGTGATCGCCGAGGGGTTCGCCGGCCTCCATCACCTTGGCGAAAACGGCGGCTTCCTCGTCTGATTTGAGCGACCACGCGTCCGGTGAAAGGCGGCT
>JBBQYD010000335.1:0-6179 GCA_038209025.1 Verrucomicrobiota bacterium
GGGAGTGTCATTGGGCAGCGCCTTGGCTGACCGTCCGCTTAGCCGTTGCTGCCGAAGCTGCTCACTCTTTGCGCCCAGAAAGAGTGCCTCCGCCCCGAAAAAAGGTGGAATCGGTGCTGGGTATGAGACTATCCCTTATGGTTAGGCGGTCAGACGCTAAGCGGCTATCCCGCGGTACGCGGGCAATATTTGGAAGGAAGGCTTGACAAGTTTGGCGCTCAGGTGCCTAATCCCGCGCATATATTAAGACGGTAACTAATCAATTTGCTCAGAATGGAAAACATATTTCTCACTGGTGTTGCGGCTAGCTTCCTTTGAGCGCTTCCAGCGGTGGGTTGGGGGACGGGCTTAGCGCCCGCAAACGCGGAAACACCGAAGCGTCACTTTCTATGGAAATGAATTTCAACCCAGAAGACCATCCGCACCGGCGATTCAACCCATTGCGGGGGGAATGGATACTGGTTTCGCCGCATCGGACCAAGCGCCCCTGGCAGGGCCAGGTGGAGCGGGTTTCCGCCGAGCAGCGTCCGCCATATGATCCGAAGTGCTATCTATGCCCGGGCAATACCCGGGCGGGCAGCGCCGCCAATCCCAATTACGACAGCACGTTCGTTTTTGTGAACGACTTTTCGGCTTTGCTGCCGGACACCCCCATGCAGGGTCCAAGCGATGAGTTGTTCCGGGTGGAGCCTGCCCGAGGCGAGTGCCGGGTAATCTGCTTTTCGCCGCGGCACGATCTGACCCTTGCCCAAATGGCTCCGGCGGATATTCGCCGCGTGGTGGACGTATGGGCGGAACAGGTGCTGAACCTGGGCCAGACCTATTCCTGGGTGCAGTTGTTCGAGAACAAAGGCGCGGCGATGGGTTGCTCGAACCCGCATCCACACGGGCAAGTCTGGGCCAGCAACTTTCTCCCCAACGAATTGATGATTGAAGACCGCCACCAGCGGGCTCACCTGGAGCGGCGCGGTTCACCGCTCCTGGTTGAAGTCGCGGAGAAAGAAAGCCGGGATGGCACCCGGGTGGTCGTGGAAAATCAGCATTGGCTGGCTGTGGTTCCGTTCTGGGGGGTGTGGCCTTTTGAAATCCTCCTGCTGCCGCGCCGCCAGGTGCCGCGGCTCCCGGATTTGAAGCCCGAAGAGCGTGACAGCCTGGCCGGGATTCTCAAACGGCTGCTCACACGTTACGACAATTTGTTCGAGACTTCGTTTCCTTATTCCATGGGCTGGCACGGGGCGCCGAATTGCGAGGGCGAGTCCGACCACTGGCAATTGCACGCGCATTTTTACCCGCCTTTGCTGCGGTCCGCTACCGTGCGCAAGTTTATGGTCGGCTATGAGATGCTGGCGGAAGCTCAGCGCGATCTGACGCCCGAGCAAGCGGCTGAGCGGCTGCGCAACCTGGCCGAGCAGCACTATCTGGCGGTCGCGAAATAGACGCCGCCGCCGGGAAGTTGCCTGGAGAAAATCGAGGTCATGCCGTCCCGGGCCCCAAATTCCGTTTATGACACAAAATCGGATTGCATTGAGGCGGCTTTAGTGCTTTACTATCACCAGCATCAGGAACGCTCCGTGTGTGCGGAGCCTGGCAACCTGGCTATGGAGATAGCCAAGGTGCCGTGGGCCGATTGACTGGATGGTCTTTTCGGCCCGATGTGCGGAACCGGTGTTCCGAACCAATTTCTCCACGGATTTAAACCGCCGTCCTGATGCTCAGGGCGGCGGTTTTTGTATTCGGAAACCCTGATGCGTTTTACCGGAAGGAAAAACGCAGTGAGAGCCCAGACAATCTCGTTAAGGATCAACCCGTCAAATCTCAATCATCATCTCTGGAACAACAACGGCATCTGGTGGTGCCATTACACAGTGCATTTGCCCGATTTTACCAAACGCCGGGTCCGGCAATCCCTGCGCACCCGTGATGATGGGCAGGCCCGCCGCCGACGAGACGAGTTGTTGTCGGAGGTTCCTATGAACCAATGGGATGGACTGTGAAGAATGGCTTTTGCTTTCACGGTCCGCAGCCGGGGCACGGGAGATAAAGTCGAGGTGGACGGCGAACTCAGGGCCATTTTGCCGTCTTTCGCAACGGTCTTGCCTTGTTGGGCGGTGGCCTTATCCTGCGGTCCAATGAATGCGCTGCTGCTCACTGGTGGACGAGTCATCGACCCGGCTAATCGGCTGGACACCCCTGCGGACCTGCTGATCGTAGATGGAAAGATTGCGGCCGTGGGATCTGAGGCATCCGCCAAGGCTCCGGCGGATGCGCAGCGGATTGTGCTGGCCGGGCAAGTTGTTTGTCCGGGGCTGATTGATCTACACGTGCATCTGCGCGAACCGGGCCAGACGGCCAAAGAAACCATTGCCACCGGGACGCAGGCCGCCGCGCGGGGCGGGTTTACCTCGGTGGTCTGCATGCCAAACACCTCGCCAGCCATCGATAACCCCGGGACGGTGGCGCTGATCCATGATGTGGCACAGGAGCAGGGGGCGGTAAACGTGTTTGTCACGGGGGCAATCTCGCGAGGCATCGCCGGGGAAGAGTTGGCGCCGGTTGGGTCGCTCAAGAAAGCGGGGGTGGTGGCGATTACGGACGACGGCCATTGCGTGCAGAACAATGAGTTGATGCGGCGGGCGATGGAGTATGCCCGCATGTTCAACCTGCCGGTGATGGATCATTGTCAGGATTACTCCCTGGTTACCGACGGTGTGATGCACGAGGGGTACTGGAGCACAGCCCTGGGATTACGAGGCTGGCCTTCGGCTGGCGAGGAAATGATCGTGGCCCGCAACATTCTGCTGGCCGAGACTACTGGGGCCCATGTGCATTGCCAGCATTTGAGCGCCGCCGGCAGCGTGCGCTTGCTGCGCGAAGCAAAGAAACGGGGGCTCCCGGTGTCCGGTGAGGCCTGCCCGCACCATTTTACCCTGACAGATGCGGCGGTGGCTGGCAGCGAGAAATTCTGGAGCGCGGATGGCCGGTCACTCTGCCTGCCGAAGGACAAACCGCTGCCGGAATGGCCCGCCTACGACACGAATTTCAAAATGAACCCGCCGCTGCGCTCGCTGGCGGATCGCGAAGCCGTCCTGGAGGGGTTGGCGGATGGCACGCTGGAGATCATCGCGAGCGACCATGCTCCGCATTGCGATTACGAAAAAGAGGTGGAATTCGACTATGCGCCGTTTGGCATCACCGGCCTGGAGACCGAGTTTTCGCTCGCCTTGATGCAGCTCTACCACACCAAGCGCCTGGGTTTGATGGACCTGCTGGCGAAGTTCACAGTCAACCCCGCCCGCCTGCTGCACTTGAACAAGGGCACGCTGAACATTGGGGCGGATGCCGATGTGACGGTGTTTGATCCAGACCTTCCGTGGGTGTTTGAACGGAGCGCGAGCGGCAGCAAATCGGTGAACAGCCCCTTCTATGGATGGGCCTTGCGGGGGCGTGCGACGATGACCCTGGTCGGCGGCAAGGCGGCCTGGAGTTTGCAGACGGAGGGCGTTCCCGCCTAATTCGTGAGTTTTTCTCCTTATTGCTCTCTTCCCGGGCGGATTGTGATAACCTTCCGCCGGTGGAAAAACTTGACCGCGGGAAGCTCTTCACTAGCATCGCGCGCGGTCGCGAGAATGAAATGAACGCAATTTTGGCTTTGGAAGATGGTTCGGTGTTTCGCGGAGAGGGCTTTGGCGCACGCGCCTCTGCCTGCGGGGAGGTTTGTTTCAACACCTCAATGACCGGCTATCAGGAAATTCTGACCGATCCCTCTTACAAGGGGCAGATCGTCACCATGACCTATCCCCTGATCGGCAATTACGGGGTTAACGCGCAGGACGTGGAATCGTGGCGCCCGCACGTTTCGGGTTTTGTCATCCGGGAGTTGTCCCCGGTCGTGAGCAATTGGCGGGCGGACTTTACGCTGGCCGATTACCTGGAGAAAAATGGCATTCCTGGCATCCAGGGGGTGGACACCCGCGCGCTGACCAAGAAATTGCGCGTGCGCGGCGCGATGAATGGCTTTATTTCGACTGAAGGGTTTTCCGACGAAGAGGCGGTGAGTCGTGCCAAAGCATGGCCGGGTTTGGTGGGGCAGGATTACGTAAAAGAAGTGACCCATGCGCAAAGTTTTCTGTGGGACCCCAACGATGAGCAGAGCGCCAGGTTCAAACTGATTCACGGTCCTGGCAGCCAGGACGCCCGCCAGGAGCGGGACGCGCTGCCGTCGGCGGATATCCCGATTGTGGCCTACGATTTTGGGATGAAGTACAATATCCTCAGACAGTTGCGCCAGCAGGGCTTCCGGGTTCAAGTGGTCCCGGCCGGGACAACCGCTGAGGATGCCTTCAAATACCAACCGGCGGGCATTTTCCTCTCCAACGGACCGGGCGACCCTGCGGCATTGGGATATGCCGTGCAAGCGGTCTCCGACCTGGTGAAATCCGGCGTGCCGATATTCGGGATTTGCCTCGGGCACCAAATTCTGGGGCAGGCTCTGGGCGGCAAGACTTTCAAGCTCAAGTTCGGTCATCGTGGAGGCAACCAGCCGGTCAAGGACCTTGAATCCGGAAGAGTGGAGATTACCTCGCAAAATCACGGGTTTGCGGTCGATCCCAAGACCCTTCCGTCGGATGTGAAAGTGGACCGCATAAACCTGAACGATCAGACGGTCGAGGGGCTGCGACACACGACCAAGCCGATCTTTTGTGTGCAGTATCACCCGGAAGCGTCCCCGGGACCGCACGATTCCCGCCCATTGTTTGGCGAATTTCGCCAGTTGGTGGAGAAGCATTGAGAATTCGGCACCACGCGAAAAAATGATGTTTACGTTTGACTTGAACCAGACCGCGTTCATAATCACCTTACCTAAGTGACTTATGGCGAAACTTGTTCTCCTTAGCAGTGGCATGACGGGCCGTACTCACGAGTTGAAGGTGGACAAAACCACCATCGGCCGGCTGGAGGACAACACCTTTCAGATTGCCGAGCCCTCGGTGTCGAGCCATCACTGCGAAATTTTGCAGCGCGGCTCGGATCTCGTGGTCAAAGACCTCAATTCCACGAATGGCACCTTTATCGGCAACGAAAAGGTCTCCGAAAGCGTTTTAAAGTCCGGCCAGATTCTGCGCCTGGGGCAAATCGAAATGCGTTTGGAAACGGACGCTCCAGCGCCGTCGGCACCATCGAAGAAAACCGATCAGACGATGGTCATGCAGCGCGGCGTGAACCTGAGTGAGCTTGACCAGAGCAACCGCACTGCCTTCGATACCAAGACCAGTGGATTTTCGAAAAAGGAAAACAAGGTAAATAAAATATTCCTGATGGCCGGGATCGCGCTTGGTGTGATCATCGCGGCCCTGTTGCTGTACGTTTTCGCAATGCCTAAATAAGGCCGAAGCCCGGGGTTGACGCCGGGCATTTTGGGCTTCGGGAAGAAATCAGCAGGCGGTTTACCCAACCTTCAGCCATTCGGCCACTTCCCGTGCCGCATACGTGATGAGGATGTCCGCTCCCGCTCGGCGCATGGCCAGCAGGCTTTCCAGTGTGACGGCCCTTTCATCGATCCAGCCGTTAGCCGCCGCCGCTTTGATCATCGAATACTCCGCGCTTACGGCGTAAGCGGCGGTGGGATAGCCAAATTGCTGTTTCACACGGTAGATGATATCGAGGTATGCCAGGGCGGGCTTCACCATGACAATGTCCGCGCCTTCCTGGATGTCCAGAGCCACCTCTCTCAAGGCTTCGTTGCCGTTTGCGGCGTCCATTTGATAGCTGCGCCGGTCGCCGAACTGCGGGGTGGATTCTGCGGCTTCCCGGAAGGGACCATAATAGGCGGAAGCAAATTTCGCCGCATAGGCCATGATCGGAGTGTCCGCAAAACCGCCGCCATCCAGCCGCCCGCGAATGGCGCGGACCCGTCCATCCATCATGTCGCTTGGGGCGACGATGTCAGCGCCCGCTTCAGCATGGCTTAGGGCAGTGCGCGCCAGGAGGTCGAGGGTGGGGTCATTCAAGACGGCAGCTCCGGCCGGGGTTTTCGCCACAATCCCGCAATGGCCGTGAGACATGTATTCGCAGAGGCATACATCGGTGACAATCACCAAGTCCGGAAGTTCCTTCCTGAGCGCTCTGACGGCCTGCTGGACGATGCCGTTGCGGGCGTATGCGCCGGAGGCTTTTTCATC
>JBBQYD010000336.1:0-6168 GCA_038209025.1 Verrucomicrobiota bacterium
GTTCGCTGCTTCCGGCCCCGATGCGCAATGGGTAGGTATCGTTAGCGAGCACAGCGACAAGGCTGGAAATGGCGAGTATGCCGTTGGTGTAGAAACGTACGGTCCGGCCATCGTAAGTGCCAGCGAGGTGAGTCCAGACATTATTCACGACCGGACCGGCGGAAAGTCTGTCGTATCCGCTGGTTTTGCCGGTCCAGAACTGCCAGCGATTGTCGCTGCCCGCATAGAGCATGTAGCCGCTTTGCGGCCCGTCTTTGCGGCTGGACAACGGAGAGCGGTAGGTGCCTGAGCCACCCGTTACCTTGGCCCAGCACGCGATGGTGAACCTTGGCGGGTTCAGCTCCGCCGACCAGAGAACGTCGATCTTGCCGTTGGTGGTGCCATCAAACAGGGCCGAGGTGCCGGTCCAGGGGGCGGCGCCCGGCTGATTGAAAGTGACACCTGAGAGCCGCGCGCCGTCCTGGCTGGGCGGCGCGGAATCGGCCGCCATCGAGCCGGAGGATTCATCGAGTTTCCACCAACCCACGGGTGTGACTGACCCGGTTAATGGGACGGACACTGCCAGGCTCAACGTGGCGTCGGCGCTGAGCCCACCCTGATCGGTGACGCGCACCTGGAAAGTGTTGGTGCCCAGGTCGCCTATCCCCGGTGTCCCAGAGATCACGCCGTCCGGGGCAACGGCCAGCCACGCTGGGCCGGCGGCTTTGGAGAAGCAAAGGGACTCGCTCCAGGCGAAGTCGAAATCCGTTACGAGGTCGGCGAGGGCCGGTCCGGCATAGGGAACGTCTGCCAGGGCGCCCATGGCGAGGATGTGGTTGGTGATGAAAGCGGGCGGAGAGTTGGTTCCGGGCGGCGGCAGCACGTGCTCAAGGAAGTTGCCCCGGGCAGCGCCCGCGGGGATGGTATAGCCCCGTTCCACGGCATTCGTGGCGAGGGCGGTGTCCGGGCCGACGGTGCTGGCGTAAAGCCCCCACCATTGCGAAGGGTAGAGATCGTAATTCTCGCCGACGCGATACACGCTGGACACATCGGGTTTATTCTGGGAGACGTGGCAGTCGAGGGCGAGGTCGGCGACCTGGCCCGGGGTGAGGTTGCCGAGTTCGGCAAACCGTGTTTCCGTGGCGGCGTGAAACAGGCGGTGGCTGGGCCACAGATGCAGGTAGAGTTTGCTGGCCTGCCAGGGAGCCAGCCCAGCGAGGTTGGTCGCGCTCGCGGCGGGATCGGCGGCCACAAAGAAGGCATTGGTTACCGCGTAGGCGGTGGCGCGGTGATTGTCATGCCCGTACTCGCCCAGATAATCGTGAGTGATAATGACGTCGGGTTGGTACCGGCGGATTTGTTCCGCAACATAGTTGATGGCCCGCGCTTTGCCGGCTTCCACGTCGCTCCCAGTGCCTTGCAGCACGCCGTCCGCCCAATAATCCCAGGTGGCATCGATGCGGTTGGTGAACGGGGGGACGGCCGTGGCGTTGGTGTAGGGATTGTTAGCCAGCGATTGAGAGGGCACATCGCGGAATCGCGGAAAGAGCGGGTCGGCCGCGAAACCGTAAATGCGAGCCGCGGAGCGCAGCTCCGCCTCGCGGATTGTCAGGTTGCTGGGGGTCCAATCACCGCTGGTCATCGAAAGCAGCCTCGCCGGAACCTTCAGAACGGTTGTGTAATAAGGGAGCGCCCCGCCAAAAAAGATGCCTTCATCGTCCGGATGCGAGTTGATGACCAGGAGAGTGACTTTCTCCCCGTATGCCGGGGTGGGGCCGCAAAGCGCCATCGTGAGCCACAAGCCTGGGAACAGGAGCCGCGAGAGGCAGTGTATTGCGAAAGACTTCATGCCAGCGCCAGCTTAGGACCATTCACAGGAGTGTCATGCAAAATTTCCGGCGCAGACCGAAATTGCGGCTTCACCCGCGCGGTGGACATTGCTAGGGTGCAGGCATGAACCGGCGTTCTTTTCTGAAAAGCAGCCTGGCGCTGCCGGCCATGATGGCAGCCGTCAAGGTCATGGCCTTCGAGGCGCCGCGGCCATTCCGCCTGGGCGTTATCGGGACTGGCTCGCGCGGCACCAACCTGGTCCAGATACTCCTGTCATTGCCGGAGGTGGAAATCAAGGCGGTGTGCGACGTCGTGCGCGAACGGGCGACTCGCGCGGCGGGCATGGTGGCAAAAGCTGGGGGACAAACACCCGAAGTGTACGCGGATGACGACCAGTCCTGGGAGCGCCTCCTGGCAAGGGACGATTTGGAGGCCGTGATTATCGCCACCCCGGTGGATCTGCACGCGCGGATGGCAGTCGCCTGCATGCGCGCGGGGAAGCGTCCCGGCGTGGAAGTGCCCGCCGCCGTGACCCTTCAGGAATGTTGGGACCTGGTTCGCACGTCGGAGAAGACCGGCATCCCCTGCATGATGCTGGAGAACGTCTGTTATTTTCGCAATGTCATGGCCCTGTCAGGCATGGTGCGCCAGGGAATGTTCGGCGAGATCATGCATTGCGAAGCGGGTTATCAGCACGATTGCCGGTATCTGATGTTTGATGCGGAAGGCAAACTGACCTGGCGCGGGCAGTTAGCGGCCACCCGGAACGGGAACCAATACCCGACCCACGCGGTTGGCCCGGTGGCGCAATGGATGAATATCAACCGCGGGGATCGATTTGTCAGCCTGAGCAGCATCAGCACCGAGACGCGTGGCCTGAAGGAATACGCGGCCGCCAAATTCGGCCCTGACCATCCGCATGCCAGGCGGCATTACGCGCAGGGCGATATCAATACCACGATGCTCAAGACGGCCAAAGGACGGACGGTCACGCTGTATTACAATCTTTCCACGCACCGGCCTTACGACCTCATTCAGCGCCTCGAAGGCGTGAAGGGGATTTACCTTGGATCGAAGGATTCGATATGCCTTCAGCAACCCGGCCAAACCGGGGAGGCCTGGGAACCCTTCGCCCCCTACCAGGACAAATACGATCATCCGATGTGGCAAAAGCTGGGCGAAATGGCCGCGAAGACGGGCGGGCATGGCGGGGCCGAATACCTCATGTTCCACGATTTTCTCGCCTCGATTCGCAACCGCGAACCGGCGCCTCAGGACGTCTATGACGCGGCGGTGTGGTCGGCCATTGTGCCCTTGAGCGCCAAATCGGTCGCGGCCAAGGGCAGGCCGCTGGATTTCCCGGACTTCACTTCCGGCCGGTGGAAAGGTTAAAACCAACGCGCATTGATCAACAACTTTATGAAAAAAATGAATCCCTGGCTCCTTCCCTTGGGGCTGATATGCCTGTTGGCCGTCAGCGGGTGCAAAACCATCACGCCTGAACAGCGAGCGCGAACCACGCGGGCGCAGGCGATCGTCGGCACCCGCGCCACCTACTGCGCCGCGCCGCGGCTGGGCGACGGACGGGTTGATGTCCAACGGCTGGTGGAACAATTGATCGACCTGAAGGCGAACACGTATAGCTACTGCATTCACCCGGCTCGCACCGATTGGGAGGATGTGCAGCGGTTTCTGCCGGTGGCTCGCGCCAGCGGCATCCGCGTTTGGATCTCGCTCCTGCCACCTTCCGAATCCGTGCCGGTCACCACCTGGTCGGCGGAACCTTACAAGCTGGATTATGAGCGGTGGGCGGTTGAGTTTGCCCGGCTCAGCCTGCGCGAAACCAACCTGGTGGCCTGGACCATTGATGACTTCACGCATAACCTGAAATTCTTCACCCCTGAATATCTCGGCACCGTGCTGAAGGCGGGCCGGGAGATCAATCCGCGGCTGGCATTCGTCCCCTGCTCTTATTATCCGCGCGTTACCCCGGAGTTTGCCGCCAAGTATGGCGGCCTGGTTGACGGCCTGCTTTTTCCCTACCGCCATGATTCGGCCAAAGGGAACCTGACCGATCCCAGCCTGGCCGACACGGAGACAAAAAAACTCAAAAGCCTGTTCCCGGCCGGCTTCCCCGTCGTGCTCGATGTGTATGCTACCGCCCACAGCCGCCTGGGCGCCAGCACCGCGGATTACGTCGAGCAGGTGATGCTTGCCGGGATGCGCAGCGCGGACGGGGTGATGGTCTATTGCCATCAGGACCCCGTCAGGCAACCTGCGAAGTATCAGGTCATCAAACGGGTGTTCTCCGGAGCGGGAAAGTAGAAAGCCGCCATTGAAGGAGCGTCGGGTCGTAATCGTGGGCGGCGGAGCGGCGGGCTTTTTCGCGGCCATCGCCTGCGCGGAGTTCTGCCCGGCGGCGCGGGTAATGGTGCTTGAGCAGAGTCCGCGGTTTCTGGCAAAAGTGCGGATTTCCGGCGGAGGGCGCTGCAATGTGACGCATGCCTGCTTTGATCCGAAGGAATTGAGCAACCGCTATCCCCGGGGCGGGCGGGCCTTGCTGGGGGCGTTTTACCAGTTCCAGCCGAGGGACACGGCCGCCTGGTTCGCCGCGCGCGGCGTGGCGCTCAAGACCGAACCGGATGGCCGCATGTTCCCTTCGACCAATTCCTCGGCAACCATTGTTGAATGCCTGCTGGATGCGGCGCGCAAGGCGGGGGTCGAGCTAAGGACTAATCATGGGGTGGCGGCGGTGGCGCGCGGGGTGGAGGGGGGGTACAAGCTGGGCCTGGCCTCGGGCGGCAGCCTGGACTGCGACCGACTGATGCTCGCGACCGGTGGTTGCCGTGGGGCGAGCGCCGGGCACTTGGCGTGTGCCTTGGGGCATACGCTGGAATTGCCGGTGCCCTCGCTCTTCACGTTTCGGGTGTCGCTGCCCTGGTTGCGGCAATTGGCCGGGGTAAGCGTTCCTGACACGGAAATCAGCGTTGTGGGCGAGGCGCTCAAGGAACCTGGACCGCTGCTGATCACGCACGAAGGACTAAGTGGACCCGTCGTTCTCCGGGTTTCGGCCTGGGGCGCGCGCGCGCTCCACGCGCTCGATTATCGGTTCACCATTCGAGTGAACTGGCTCCCGAGTTGCGGCCATGAGTCACTCGCGCGGGAAATCGAACATCGGCGCCAGTCGCAGCCCGCCAGATTCATCACCAACCTGCCGATGGCCCCTTTGCCGGGACGTCTATGGGAGCAGCTTGTCTTCCAAAGCGGGATCAAGCCGGGCACGCGCTGGGCGGAGCTTTCACGTCCATCTCAGCATCAGTTGGTCCAGCAGCTTCTGGCAACGGAGTTCCAGGTCTCCGGCAAGAGCCTGAACCGGGATGAGTTCGTCACCTGCGGCGGCGTGCCGTTAAAAGAGGTGAATTTCAAAACCATGGAAAGCCGCCTTTGCCCCGGCTTATACTTTGGGGGCGAGTTGCTGGATATCGACGGCCTCACCGGCGGGTTCAATTTTCAGGCGGCCTGGACGACCGGGTGGCTGGCCGGCCAGGCCATGGGCAAAAGCTAATTCGTTGCGGCCCGCTTCTCGGCCATGAAAGATCACCGGTTGGAGTTAAACTCGTGGAGGGCGGCCTGCATCGCAAGGATGTTCTGGCGCGGCATGCCGGGACTGGCGCCGCCGCCGACCGACAGGATGATGCCTTCACCGCCGCTCTTCCGCAGGACTTCCAGCGTGGCGCGGCGCACTTCCTCAGGGGTGCCGCGCACCCCGATTTCCAGCGGGTTCACGTTCCCCATCAGGCAGAGCTTGTTGCCGATGCGCGCTTTGACCTCCGCAATGTCCGTTTGCTTGCCCCAGTTCAAAACCTGGAACCCGCAATCGGGCAGATGCTCAAGGCAGGCGTTGATGTTCGCGTCATTGTGGTAGATCTTGACCCAATCTTTGGGAAACGCGTCGCAGATTCTTTTCAAATACGGATGCGCAAATTCCTTGTAGTGCTCCTCATTCACAAAACCGACAATGTCATCCAGGATGAAAATGCCTTCAACGGTCGGCCCCATGGCCTCCGCCTGGGCCTTGAGCCAGTCGATGATCAGGCGGGTCGATAAATCGATTAGTTTGTGCGCCCACTCGGGCTTTTCGACGATATCCATCATGAGGTCGGTGGTGCTGCGAACAAACCCGGCGGTGCAAAGCGGGCCGCGGCTGGTCACCAGCGGAAGAATATGGCCCTGATCCAGGATCCGCTGCCGGGCCATGCCGATCCGGTGCAAGGTCAGCGCCATGAACGCATCGGCTTTCACCTCGTAATCGGGAAACTTCTCAAGGTCTTCGATGTTGTAGAGGGTGTGGTACTCGCT
>JBBQYD010000337.1:0-6162 GCA_038209025.1 Verrucomicrobiota bacterium
GGGCATTTGGGCACTAGTGTTTGGCGGCATGATGCCCATCGGGGGAATCGAATCGGGCCTGCTCTCGCAGGCGGTCGGTGTGCCGTGGACCATTGCGGCAGGAGCGCTGGTTTGCGCGGGCGCCGGGCTGGTGACCTGGTGGCAGGTGCGTCACCGCCCATCATAGGCGATTGCTCATTGGGGTGTCCGCCTGGCCCAGCCGCGATTCCGGCTTCTGGTTATGGATTTCCCTTGGCAAATGGCTCCCTTTTATGCCATGCAATCGGCATGCAAACCAAGCTTCCCCGACGTAGTTTTCTGAAACTGTCCGCGCTCGCGGCAGCGCTGCCCCTCGCGGGTCGCTTGCCGGCCAGCGCTCAGGCCGCCAAACCCGCTGAAGACACCAGCGGTTTGACCACCTATGAGCTCGGCCCCCAGATTTGGATCCGGCTCAACAACCGCCCCCTCACCTGCTACCGGGCGCATCGGTCTCAGAAATACCCTTACTTTTATCCCTTGGCGGGACCAGCCAGCGGGTTGTCTCTCACAGATGAAACCACCCTGCCCTATCCGCATCACCGATCACTCTTTTTCGGATGCGACCGCGTCAATGGTGGCAATTACTGGCAGGAGGGCTATGAAACGGGGCAGATTCTGTCCACCGGACCCAAGCTCGGGCGCGCCACCAAAGACACCGTCGAGATCACCGACGCCTGTGACTGGCAGAAACCCGGCGGCCCGCTCGTCATGAAGGACCGGCGCAAAATCAGTATTCAGGTCCCGGACGAGAATCTTCGCTTCATTGATTGGGATATCGAATGGACTGCCGTGGAAGACGTGACCATTCCCAAGACCAACCACTCCTTGTTCTCCATGCGCGCGGCCCTGGATATCAGCCCCAAAGGCGGTGGCAACCTGGTTAACGCCCAGGGTGACACCGGCGAAAAAGGCACTTTCCAAAAGAAATCTGCCTGGTGCGGATTCCACGGGAAACGCATGACTCCCGCAGGCGAAAAGGTGGAGGGAATCGCCATCCTGGATGACCCGAAGAACCCTTGGGGCCTGGCTCCTTGGTTCACTCGCGACTACGGTTTCGCCTCGCCGACCCCGTTATACTTCGAGGAAAAACCCTGGCAATTGGCCGCCGGAAAATCGGTAAGCTTCCGTTACCGCGTGGTTTTGCATATCGGTGATCCCAAGCAAGCGGGTTTGGATGCCATCCACAAACAATGGAGCGGAAAAGCGTAGAGCTTCCCTTTCGCTTAGCTCCGCCGTTTCGTTCAAGCTGAACCCTTTGTCCTTTGGGTCTCAATTCAGGCTGCTGGAACAAGACGGAAAACCTTTCTTCCGAAGCGTTCGCTGCGAGCGTTGGCGCAAAATCAGTTCCAGCAAGACCAACGACTCCTGGACTGTTCGCGTTAAGGAAGTCACTGCCCGGGTCGGCGCGCAGATACATGTGGCCAAGGGCGGCAATATCGTTGATCCCTGGGTCGATATTGGAGGCCACCGTTTTTCCTGGCTGGGTTCGTTGTCGGCCGGCCAGTTCCTCTTTTCTTGGCCGGGTGAGCGCATCACACGCCATGGCCCGGCAATAAAGCTCCCTGAGTCATTCGTTGTGGCACCGAATGAGCTCCTCAAACCGGGAGAGCACCCGGTTCGCTTTGGCTCGAGAGATCCCGCCTCAGCGGAAGTGCGTGCCCGGCTTACGGTCCAGTCGGCGGAAAGGCTTGAACTCTGAACTATGTCCCTTGCCGTCCTCAAGCCTCGGGCAACTTCAGCTGTAACCGCTCCCACTTCCAGTCGGTTTCCAGACCGCCCGCCTTTGTCCACCGCGCCTCCACTGGCTTCCATTCCCCGTTCTCCCAGATGCTCGCCTGCCACTTCCCAGCCGGCACCTGAATCCGCGTCGGGGACAACGCCTCACCGCTGACCCTCTGGATTTCAATTTCACGCGGGGCAGCCCGCAAATTGAGCACCAGGTTTTGGTAACGCACGCGGGTGATTCTCAGCTCCGGCCAGCTCGCCGGCAGGCGGGGAGCCAGCCGCAGTTCGTCTGCCGCGGGCTCGAACCCCATGAAACCATAGAGCATCACCTGCGGCACCAGCACGCTCTCAAAAAACTCGTGATCCAGCCCCAGCCCTCCGGCGGTTCCGCCGCCCTGAAGGGTACCCTCCCGTTTGCCATCGTAGTATTTGCGATAACCACCCGCCTCCTGCACCTCCGCAAACCACTTCGTGATTTCCCGCAGCCGCTGCCAGGTGTTGTCCGGCCCTAGCGTGCGGATCCGCGCCATCAGGTCGTGAAAGCTGAAGCCCAGCACCGCTCCCCCATCCTGCACCTGCCCTCCAAACGGGATGCTCTCAGGCGCGTTCCAGGCCCAATAATACCAGTCAACGTTCCGCCGGGTGGTCGCCCGTGGCGCAAAACGCCAATGATAAATATCCGCACCCTGGGCCGTATCCCCAGCCACCGTCCGCCGGCCATCCACCCAGCTCATGATGGAATCGGCATGCTCCCGGGTGGCAAAGTCGTAATGTACCGCCTCAAGGTTGAGGAATGTCAGCCCATAATCGTGCGTTTTCCCGTCGGCATCCACGCACGGCACAAATCGGCCCGTCTCTTTGTTCCAGAAGAGCTTGTTCCCGGTCTGTTTCACCTCCTGGCCATGCCGCTGGAGAAACTCGGGCTCCAGGGCCAGCGCGCCTCGCGGGATCTGCCAGCCCGGATTCGCCTCAATCTCCCGCTCCACCCGTTCCATGCTCCGCAACGCGTCGTAGTAATGCATCGTCGCGTAGCAATCCAGATTCCCAAACGGGAGCAGGTCCCAGTAGTTGTTCCCAATGCCGTGCCCAAACGCGTATTCCTTTTTGCCATCCGCACCGCGGCGGTATCCTGCCCGCCCGTCATGCCCCACCCATGACGTGAACACGACCTTCCGGTCCAGAGCTTGGTGCTCAGTCATCAAATAACGCATGGCGGTGCGCATCCGGTTGATGTTCTGCCGCAGAAACTCCAAATCACGCGTCCACCAAAAATATGTGGCGCAGCCACGCACAAAATTTTGCGAGTTGATATTGTGCCGGGTGTCATACTGCGCGAAGAACGCCTGGATCGTCGCCCCACCCTGCCCTGCCGGATTGTCAAAACCGATTCGCAGCCCGGTGACACGCCCCTGCCACTGCGGATGTCGGTACATCGGAATCATCGTGTAAACGATCTGGTCAGAAACCGTCGGCTCGAAGTAGATCCGGCGTTCAGGCGAAAACTCCGGGTGCGTCGCGGTGGTCCATTCCAGAAAAGGCGCTGAGTTGGTCAAACCGGTGGCTGCCCAGCGCACCTGCACAAAGGGGGCGTTGTACGGGTCTATCTCCCGGCCCGGCGTCGTGGCAAAGGCTTTGGGCGCGGTGAACTCAATGCGCCAACCGTCCTGGTTCGTCCCCCCGTCACGGGCACCAGCCAATGTCCAGTCGCCCGGTGTGTTAAGCTCATGCGGACGCCAATCTGGCCCCACCGTGTTACGAAAGGAATAATGCCAGCCGAACCCGCCCTGCCCCTGGTTGTAGAATGGAAACGGCCAGCCCAGTTGATGTGCGATGCTCGCATGCTGGTGGGTAGCCACATAACCGTCCGCGTCGATGGTGCGCTGGCTGAGCGTCTGCCGCCAACTCTTCCTCATCCCATCGGCCAGGCCACGCTCTTCTGCCGCCGGCCATAACGAACCCAGCGAAAGCCACTCGTCCCACAAAGTGGCTTTGGGCCCCGCCCCCTCGTAGTGCAGCCAGAAAAGGTCTCGCACCCGGCCCATTTCCTGCCCCTGACCGGGAACTTGAAACTCTGGAAAATCGTTGGACGGCGCGCCCGCCGCCCCACCAAGGCTGGCAATGATGCACGCCACCAGCAGTGAGCGTTGGAAAACCGGCCAGCACTGCCTGCACCGTGCGGTAAACGATAACGTCATGGTTTGTTTGTGTTTAACTGATAATTCAAGTCCCGGCTCCCTTCACAGCGCCCTCTTCGTCCGGGTCGGTGGAACCCAAAAATCATCCCACCGCAAGTTCAATTCGCGAATCATCTCCAGGCCGTAATCGATCCGCCCAATCTCGCGCTCCGGGTTGTTGGTGCCCATGGTAAACTTGCATCCGGCCGCTTTGGCAAGCTTTAGAAAAGCCGGCTTTGGCAGCCGCAAACGGCTGTTGATCTCAATGGCAATGCCGCGTTGAGCGGCGGCGCTGATGACCTTGCTCATGCGCCCCTCCGTCCAAAGCTTATCATAGTCGGGCGCAATGACCGACGGCAGATAGGTCGGGTTCACATACACATTGATCGGCTCTTCGCGAATGATTCGAACCGTCCGGTCCACCAGCATCTCCATGAAGGCCTCCGGGTCCGGGATGGGTGGCACCTCTTTTGTGAGCCAGAGGCGCATCCGCCTTCCGGAATCATCCACAATGGTCATGGCATCGCTGAACACGTAATCAAAGGCCGCCACCGCTTCTTTTGAAAACATCTTCACCCACTCCCGGCCCTCTGCCTGCATCGCCACAAACGCCGGCTGCCCTGAATTCTCTCGCAGGTAAGCGTAAATCCCCGCGTCGTTCGTAATCGAAAAATTCAGCCCGCAATTCACCGCGATCCCCGGGAATACGCCGGTCCGGCGCGAGTCCGCTAAAACCTCGGGCAACGTGAGCCCGCCCTTCAGGTGTAGATGGTAGTTGATCATCGGGTAGTTTTGGGAGCCCCACCGGATCACCTCACGGTCGTATTCATCGAACGCCGGCGCTGACACCACCTCACTGGGCTCTCCCACGACCCGGCGAAGCCTGATGTTGCGATAGGCGACCCGGCTCTCGGGATCATGGCACTGCAGGGCGAAAGTCCCCTCCGATAACCGTTTCCTCCCTGGTGATTGCGGCTCCCGATAGTCCACCAGGAGTTGGGTGTCCACCCACGTCCGGACCCGGTTGCCTCGGACCTCGATTCGCAGCTCGAACCAGCGTTCGTCCGCAGCCATCTGCTTGTAGATGTTTCGCAAGCCATACAAACTGCCCGTGAGCTTGTTTTCCCGGTAGCCGTTATGCATCTGGGGCGAATTGCACACTTGGACCTCGAATCCATTTGTGGGCCAGCCCCCCGGCTGATAACGCGTATGGAAATAGACGCCTGAGTTCGCTCCTGGACGGGTCATCACTTCCAGCGAGAGATCAAAGTCCTTGAAGCTGCCATTAGTGTAGAACAAGTGCGCCCGCGGTCCCTGGCAAATGATGGCGCCGTTCTCAATCTTGAATGAGCCGGGGTCGTCACTTGATTGCCAGCCGGCCATTGTTTTGCCGTCGAACAGCCTCTCCCATTCCTGGCTTCGCCCGGTAAGTGTCCCGGCCAATAACCCCACGACGAGCACTGACCTGAAAAGCATAGATGCAGTCATTGGCCCTGATTCTACAGAACCCTTAGCCTCTGGCTAGCCTGACCAGAAATTTTATCCAGGCACCCAGGGCCGCAGTCCTATCCACGGACGTTCCATTTTAGGACAGGGATGTCTAGAAGAACATCCTCGATGGCTCCGATGATCTTGGCTGCCGGGCTAATTCCCACGCTTTTCAGCCCCAAGCTTTGAGTTCTCAAGAAAACCGCAGCGATTGGCAATTAAAATGCATTAGGCGCTTGGAAATTGGTTTTGAAGGTAAAAGTGCATGCAGACAGCGAAGCTCAGAACATCTACTCTCAACTCATGGTTGGGAAATCTCTCCGCCGTCTGGGGTGGCTTTCTGCTTTTGTGCGGCTCCGCCTTCGCAGCGCAAGACGTGTCGCTGGCGTGGGATCCGAGCCCCGACCCGGATGTGGTAGGTTACTATATCTACTATGGAGGGGGGAGCGGCGACTTCACGAATCGGGTTTTGGTGGGGAACGTCACCACCGCCACTATCAGCAACCTGGTCTCAGGCGTCACCTACTACTTCATCGCGACTGCTTACAACACCAGCGGACTGGAAAGCGACCCTTCCAATGAAGTGTACTATTCAGTGCCGTCCGCCCCGGTCGCAAACCAGGCCCCGACCCTCAATGCCATCGCCGGCCTCACTTTGAATGAGGATGCCACCGTCCAAACGGTGGCCCTTGCCGGCATCGGTTCGGGGGCGGCCAACGAAACCCAGGTGCTGAGCCTCACCGCGCTTTCCTCCAAT
>JBBQYD010000338.1:0-6162 GCA_038209025.1 Verrucomicrobiota bacterium
AACGCCGCGCTGTGGGATTCCTTTTTCCTATCCACCGTGCCTGCCAGCGGATCGGCGGCTCCCCTCAACCCTCGCATCGCGGAAATCCAGCCGGGAGCACTGCCCGCCGAATTGCGGGACCCGCTCCTCGCCGCCTCCCACCTGTGGATCGAAGGCCGGTTCAACGTGAACTCCACCCGCAAGGATGCTTGGAAAGCCTTGCTCGCCTCGAACCGGAAAATGAAACACCCCGCCGAGGCCACCGCCTCCACCGAAGGTGCCATGTTTCCCCGCAGCCTCGAACAATCCGGGGAGCCGCAACTACCCCAGCCTAGTGGGGACGAAGACGATTCGTTCAACGGCTTACGTGCTACTGAATAACTTGACCTCAGATTACGTTGCGGCAACGATTTTGAATCCGCGTGTGGCTGCTTGATTTTCGATTCTACGAAGTTGTCGCTCTCGATTTATAGCTTCTTTCTGGGTGCAGAACAAAAATTACCTTTTTTTCTCTTGGCTTGCTGATGCCCGTGATGGGCAGGAGACATGATCCAACACTCGGAGGCTATGGAAACCGAGTGTCAGTCCATGTCTCCGAACATCGGCAAGCTGAACACTCTGAGACCGAGTGTCGCGTCCGGGAAAAGGAACAACATGTCGCGGGAATCCGAATTGCCGGGGATATAGCGGTCATAACACGGCACGGGTTTTTTGTCGGCATCCTGATAGGCGACCATCAAGCGATACATTCCGTTGGCTTCCAAGGCCGGTGCGACCACCGCCCGTTCTCCCGGTCTGACGGAGACCTTTTTGGTGCCGAGCAGGACCATGCCGGGTTGCGAACTGAAGTTGACGACCAGGATCGATCCTTTGGCGAATTTCAGCTTCTCCGGATCGATCACATCGGCCCTGTAAACCTTTTTCTGCGGATCCGCGATCAGCGTCACGAACGCCCGGCGCGTGCCGACGGGGTAGTTGAACTGGCAGATGGACCTCAGGGTGTCCACTTCCCGCAGTGCCAGATGCATTTGCACGGCTTTGGCGGGTTGCCAGTCCGAGATGAAGGACGACCGCAGCTTGACCGTGCCGTGCTCCAGCCACCCGCCCTTGTCATCGCGCGACGCAAGGACCACTTCCTGCTCGCCTGCCAGAATGGAGACACAAATGAAGCGAAACTTGGGGGCTGACTTCTCGTCGGGTTTGGTGGCGCTTACCTGGCCCATCACGGGCATCAGCAGGCCAAAAGAAAGGACGACAAGTTTCAGGAACGACGGAATTGAAAGACGAGGGAACATGCGTGGAAGGGAATGGATATATGAATGCAAAATACCTGGCTGTCCAGCCATTGGCTCGGATTCCCAGACGGTGAATCAGTCGATTGAACTAAATAACGGAAGGCTGAAAACCCTCATGCCGAGTGCCTTGTCCGGCAACAAGAACAGCATATCCCGTGAGTCTGGATTGCCGGAAACCTGGCGGTCATAACATGGCACGGACTTCCCGCTGCCATCGACGTAGGACACCATCAGGCGATACATGCCGCTGCCCTCCAAGGCAGGCTTGAGGACCATTTCTTTTCCCGCACCGACCGTCTGCGTGTTGGTACCCAGGGAGACCACAGCGGCCTGCGGATTGGAATTGCTGATCAGTAAGGATCCTTTGTCGAATCCGATGTGCGCCGGATCGAAGACGTGAGTCTCAAATGCCTTCTTCTCCGGTCCTGCGATCAGGGCCACCAAAGCACAGCGGGCGGCGGCCGGGTATGAGAAGTGGCCGATTGATTTCAGGGTGTTGTCCTTCCGCACGGCGAGATGCAGTTCCCCATCCAAGGCGGGCAACCAGTCGGTGATCATGGAAGACCTGAGTTTGACTGTGCCGAGTTCCTGCCACGCGCCCTTCTCGTCACGCGAGGCGAGGATGATCTGCTGATTCTCCGCAAGGCTGGAGACACAGATGAATTTCACGCGAGGCCCCACCTTCGTCGCGCCAGTCTGCCCCATCGCGGGCAGCAGCAGACCAAGAAAAACGGCGGCGAACTTCAATAAGATGCGGTGGGACATGATGGTTACGAGGTTGTGGTACAATTTTCAACTGCCGACGGTTTCCTTGCTGTCAAGCCAGCGGAACGACTCGATTTCGAACCGACGGCCAAACCGGGAGTTGGCGGTTGAAAGCTTGTTAGCCGGTTGCGGCCAGCCGTCATGGGCTTCCGGTCGGTCGCTTGGATCCACGTATTCCGGCACGCGCTGGACCACCGCCTCACACCAGGCTCTGGCAAGGATCTTGCCCGAGGAATCGCGTGCATCGCCATAGGTGCGAATGATAAAGGTGTCCGACCTGACGGCGATCTGTGGTCCCAGGGCGGTGAGCAGCCGGGCTTGGGTGAGGTGGCCTGCGGCACCCGCCGAGCGGGCGGGGGCAGGTTCGGCGGAGATCCCTCCGCCGGGAAGCGGACTGAAATCGGATGCTGTCACGGTTCGCCCCGTGGTAGTGAAGCGGGCGTTCAATCCCGCCTTGTCGATGGCTGCTTGGAGCGCGCCGAGGGCCTGATGTTCTGGGCGGCCGTCTGGGCGGCGATTGACGAAATCCGCCATGCTCAGAAATGGCCCGCGCGCTTTGACTTCAACCACGATGGCACTGGCCAATGCGTCGATCTCCAGCTCGGAGAGGTCGCGCAGACCGGTCCAGTCGTCTTTTTTTGTCCACGGTTTCAAGGGGTCGGAGCTCGTATTGGCGGCGTAGCCGAGGGTTCCGTATGGATAGTCGAATTTTTGTTTCGCGCCGCCATTCACGATGAGTTCCTGGTCGCGGACGCTTGAGAGGAGGGCTTTCCAAGCAGCCTGGGAGGTCGAGTTCACGTTGAACGCCCCATCCACGAGGAGATATTTGGTGAGGTTGTTGAGCGCCGCGTATTTCAGCGTGTCGCCGTCGAAGAGTTCATCAAGCGCATCGTCCGGCGAGCGATGGGGGTGGAACAGGAAGCGTGAGTTGCGCAGCGTGCCGGTGCCCTTCGCGAGATCGTTGAACTGGGCGCGCTGCGTGCGGGAATCCGTTTGCAACGGGTTGCTACCCAGGCCGGTTCCATCGACGATGCCGGAGAGGAACCAGGAGTCCCAGAGCGCGTTGTTGATCATCCATGAGTGATCGGTGCCGCCGTCAGTATCCGTTGGAGTGCGATAGACCTCACCGGCCGCGAGGAAGGGCGAGGAATAGGAATTACCGATTACCTTGGTCGCGTAGGGCGGCGGCACCGGAGTTCCGCTGAGCGCGGTGCCTCCACCAAAGCGTCTGTTATGGCCTGCCGCGATCGCGTTCTCAAATGCACCCAGCGACAAGGGGGCGGCGAGCGGAACCCTGCGCGTGATTACATTGAAACTGCCGCCCAAGTTTTTTTGCCTGCCTCCGCCGTGGTAGGCATTGGCTCCTCCTGCCCCCGCTGCGATCGTGCGATACTGATAGTTCATCGGTTCCACCGTTATGAGAGTTTGGTTCGCGATGCGATCAGGCTTCCATGTGCTGAATTTGGAAAGCCCGTTATCACCCATATACGGAGACCCCGAAAGATAGGGTCGGGAGGGGAAGGCATCCGGTCCAGATGGGGCGGAATCCTGTTCCACGTTGCGGAGATTGTTGGTGATGAGAACAGGCTTCGGTGTGGTGAAAGCGCTGACCTTCAGAACTTCCGGCGGTTCAATCAACGGTGCCAGCATCTGATCCACGAAAGCATTTGCGGGCGGCCGTTCAAGCAGGCCGACTGAATACATGAATTTCGAATTCGCGGCCGCGTTGTCCAAATCACTAATCTTTGTGATCCCCTGGGTCGAAGCGCGCCTGCTAGCGTAGTATCCCCAGGAGCCATTCGCCCCATACAGAGGCCCGGTTTCGCGGTTGAGGCGGAAATCAACCGTATCATCCGCTTCCAGGCCGGTGGCCTTCAAGTCCCAGTTGGTCATACGCACCCCGCCACTGGGGACGAAACCGCGCCTCACGTTGACGTTGTATCCCGAACCGGTGCTTGATCCGAACACCGCCAACTCGCCGGGCTGCAGTGTGAATGCCGGGTTCAGCCCTTCGATGTAACCTGTGAAGGTGTTGAAGTTGTTTTCCTGGATTGAATTCTGACTATTGATGGTCGATCCACCCCTCTTGATGTCCCAAGTGAGCTTGTATAACAGCCTCCGGGTGTAGAAACTATAGGCTAGACCTTTTTGGTTTTCGAACGCCACATCGTAGGGGTTTTTCAAGGCGCACATTCCGTCGATCATCATACGCATGTCGTATTTGCCGGTGCTGCCATTCAGAACGGACTGCAGCGAATACATGAATTGGACGCCATCCAGCGTAAGGTTCCGGTAGAGGAAAAACCGGTCGTTTGCCATTTCATTACTGTTAGACTTGGAGACCAGTTTGGGAACGCTCCCATCCCATTCGACCTCGCGGTAAAGCTGATGGAAGAGGTGGAGTTCCTCAAGGTTGATGCCCCAGTAATCCGCGCCAGTGCTGGTAAATGCCGGCCAGGGGGAGGCATTCTCTACCGCTCCGTTTTCCGTGATCTGGAAGCGGTTCATGCGGCCATCCGCGAGATAGAGTGGTTTGCTTTCCAGCTCAGCAATCGGGCGGGTAAGGAGGTTGGTGAGATCGCGCCTGAGGCTGCCCGCGCGCACATCACTCAGCACTCCTGCGGAATGCACGGTGATGTCGTGGTTCAGGTTGCCTACGCCGCGGTTGCCGAGATCCGCCGCGAGGTTGACGACGCCGTTGGTAATGGCGATGGAGCGTTGCCCCGGTTTCCAATCGAATGCCTCCAGAGCCTTGATGGCCTTATGTCCGACGTGGGGCGGGGACTGCGCGTCAAACAACGGATTGGAAGCCACTGCGCCGGTAGCGGATGCATCCGCACCCGCGTTGATTTTCGCTTTCGCACCTTCATCGGCAGTCCACCAGGCGATACTTCCCCGCTGGTTTCCGGAGGTGACCGCATGCATCGGTGCCAGGATCTCATCCGCCGCAGTGGCACCAACTGGCAGGCTTTTCGTGCTGACGAGTTTTGCAATCTCACCCGTGCCGGGAGGACCGCCCATTGCCTGATTGGCACCGGAGACCAGCCAGCCGCGGAACTTCAGCGTTCTGTCTGCCGGGGTTTCGGCGGTAGCCGGATCGGCGGGGCGTTTCCAGGCATCATAGACCGCGGTCCAGCGCGGTTGGCCTCCAGTTGGCGTGCTGCCCGCATCATGAGGAGCGGAAATCCGCGAATCAGGTCCCATTTCCTTCTGCAATTCACCGATCGCCATCATCAGCGCCAGTCGGGCGTTGGCACGCGCTGCGGCTGCCGCTTGTCCCTGGGAGGATGTACGCAAGGACACCGCCGAGAGGCTGAGCAAGCCCACGGCGATGACCGTCAGCAGCATCATCAATGACAGGGTGACAATCAGAGCAAAGCCCCGCGGGGCCGGATCGAGAGGAGATGGATTTGTGGGTTTCATGGGTTGGAAGACGCATTGATCTCCCGATGTGGCCAAGGATCACTTCGCCATTCATCGGTCTGGAGGATTCAGATTATTGGATTTGTCTATCCGGCTGGCCGCAATTCGCTGGATTTGATGGATTGAACTGCAGTTGCCGTAGCCATAATGTATGCGCACTCGGTCGGCTCGTCTATCCCCCAATTGGGCGAAATTTGATCATTTTACGGACCGGTGACGACCTTGAGACGCGCGAATTTCTTTGTGTCCGGATTCATCGGGACGCTGAGGGTGACGGTGTCGAATCCGGAAGGCGTGTCCTTTTCCACCGTCACGCCGGGGTTGGCGGCGACCTCATCATCGGGCACGAGATAGCTATCCGGCCATGAATCCAAGGTGGTCCCGACCTCGATTGCCACGATGGTCGTGCCGTCGATGGACGCCTGGTCACGCTCGAAGGTGAAAGTCAGGTTGCCGTCGCCGCTGGCGACTTCTGGCAGCTTGTTCAGATCGTTGGTGGCGATGGAGCCACCGAGGACGTATTCCGCGCCGTTGGTGACGCCGTCCTTGTCATCGGCCGCATTCGGGTCGGTGCCGGTGGTCGGGGCGTTGGTGGAGGCCCAAGAGTCGTAACCGCCCGATACGGCGACGGTCATTGCTTCCGGGATAGGGCCGCCCGGCCCGAAGGCCGGACGAGCGCAATTAACGCATCCGGTTCCTC
>JBBQYD010000339.1:0-6158 GCA_038209025.1 Verrucomicrobiota bacterium
GGCCATTGCGCAGCGGTTGTTGCCGCGGGCGCCTTGGCTCCCCAGTGCCACTACCGCCTCGTCGCCCGCGGCTCAAACCTTGGGGAGGACTTTGGGGTTTTTGATCTGTTTGGCGGGAGCGATCAGGCCGCGAACCTGATCCGCGGTCACGGTGGTTGTCGGAGCAAACCGCTTCCCCTCCATGTAGCGCAGCACGCTGTGCCTAAACTGCCGCCGGACTGGATCGGATTCCAATTCGTTTTTCAGGTCAATGCTGCAAACCATCAGTTTGCCCTTCCCCAGGCGGGCCTCGAATAGCAGGGCAAGACGATGATTCGTCACCCAGTCATCGATCACCTGCACGGTGGGCTGCAATGTCGCCGGCATGCCGTCCAAAATCATTGCGCCCGCGCGGCTGATGATGTGCCACCATTGCCAGTTGCTGTGGAATTCCGTGGGAAACCGGGCGAGCGCCGGATGCTTCGGATCGCAAAGAATCCCGAGCGTGGTGGGCGGCTGCCGCCGCGTCCAGGCCGTATTCCAGAAAATGCTTGAGAACCCCAGCACGACTTTGTTCGTTTCCAGGTTCCTGACCCGGGCTGGTGGAATCAGCAGCAACACTTTTTCGCCGGCCTCCAGTTTTGCAAGTGCGGCACCGTCAAGATCGTCAACCACGGCGAGGTCCGGGGCAGCCTCGGTGTTCACCTTCGGTGGATAAACCCAAATGTCCCAGTCGTTTTCATGGGTTCCTGGCAGGCCCGTCCGGGATGTGGCGCCGCTTTCTTCAATGGCCACCACCAGTTTGCATCGCTGCGGAGAAGCGGCCGCTCCGAGCCCGACCGCGATTCGCCCCAGCTTGATCCCATTGTCCACCGGGATGACGGTCTCCGGGAAGTGCCCGGCGGCGATGCGCTTCCCATCGGCGCCCACGAGCCTCCATGTGGTCCTGGCGTTGATGGGTTTTGGACCGAAATGCGCCACCTCGACATCCGCCTCCAGTTGTTCGCCGACCATGAAGACCCGTTTGGCAAGCCGGACCAGGGGAACGGTGGAGTTGCAGAACCGGCTGTATTCCCCGGGTGTGATGTAGCCTTTCTCCTCCCAGAAGGGATCCAGCACCCCCACCAGCGCCGTGCCCTGCCCGGGAAAATCGTGCAAGTCGAGCAGTTGAAAACCGCCCATCCCCGGCGTGCGCAGGGCGGACTCGATGTCTTCCTTGTAGCAAAGAGCTTGCAGCTTGCCCGACGCCCGCAGGAACTGCCGGGCCTGCCCGCCCAGGTGATTGCCTGCCAGGCTCGCCTGGAAAATTTCAAAATTGCGCGCCTTGAGATAGCCCGTGTATTTCCGCTTCTCGGCAAAGTTCGGATAGACACACCATTGGCCGATTTCGTGGCTGATCACGGGCACTGCCCGGCCATTGATGTAGGCCCGATAATCGGTCGAGGTTTCCGGCGGCTGGGCGTTGATACGCGACTTGAGTCCCTGACCCCAGAGTTGAATTCGCGGATCAGGGGCCAGATGAAAATCATTAGGCGCTATCTGCGGCCATCCCGCGCCGCTGCTATAGAGCCGCCGGGAATCCTTTGCCTTGTACGCCGCGACCCATTTTTCCAGGTACTTGAGGAAATTCTCACCGCCCGGTTCGTTGCCATAAAGCATCAGTGCGAAGCTCGGATGATTCCCGTAGTGCTTCAAGATGCGGTCGGCTTCCTGGTAAATCCAGGCGTCCACCGGTTTTCCGTCCCCCAGCGTGGTGGACTGGTTGGCCCAGGCGGAACACTCGACGTGCAGGTAAACTCCGATTTCATCCGCCGCGGTGAAAGCGGCCTCCGGCGGACACCACGAATGAAAGCGGATCATGTTCAATCCGTGGGCCCGGCACACCTCCATGATCCGCCGCCACGAGGCCACGTCCGTCGGCGGATGACCGGTGCGCGGAAAAATGGCGCATTCGAGGGTCCCGCGAAAAAATGCTTTGCGGCCATTAATGAGAAACTGCGTCCCTTGCGTGGCGAACTCCCGCAGACCGAACACGGTCTCCAGCACATGTGCCGTGGCCGCGTCGCGCTCGAGGCCATGGATTCGCAGTTCGGCCGTCAGATCATACAGCGCCGGGCTGAACTCATCCCATGGCCGGGCGCCTTCGCCGAGCGCCAGTTCGCCTTCAAACGACCCTCCCGCTCCTTGCCAGGAGACCGGCAGCGTTTGAACTGTTGCGCCGGCCTCGCCCTTGGAGCCGCCCCCTTTGAGTTTCGCGGTCAGCGTGACGGTTCCGTTGCCTGCCGCTCCGCTGATGTTTCCCAGGGTCCCTTTGACCCTGACCGAATGGGTGGCAAGCCGCGGATACGCCCGCAGTTCTTCAATCCAAACCATGGGAGTCGCCTGCAGTTCGATTTTGCCGACAATTCCATTCCAATTGCCCTGCGTGTGATCGCTCACACTGTGGGAATTCTGCCCGACATCAATGATCATCCGGTTGTCAACGCGAATGGCGAGGAGGTGTTTGCCGGGGGCCATCTGGCCGAGATCATACACGTGCGGGGTGCCCAGCGCGTCGTTGGTGCCGGCGGGCTGCCCGTCCACCCAGACCCGCGTCTCCCAATGCGGCCGTTCCAGCGTGAGGACCACGCGGCGGCCCGCCCAGCGGCGCGGAATCTCGATCGTCCGCTGGAACCACGCCGCTCCCATGTAGTGGCGCTCGGGCGTCAGCCAAAAAGGGAATTTGAAATTTTCCGGCGTGCTGTATTGGCGCAGTTCCGGCTGGAGATGCCAGCCGGGCTTTTGAATGCCGCCGATCCACTCCGTCTCCAGGCTGGGTCGATCGCCGATTCCCTGCTCGCTCAAATCCCCCGGCAGCCGGACGCGCCCCGGCAGCGTGCGTTCATACCACCGCTCCGAAATGCCGGCATCCGCGCGGTCGAGTTGAAAACCCCAGTCTCCCGCGAGTGAAACCGGACCTTTGCCGGCGGCCAATTGCAGCCCGGAGACCACCATCAAACCTGTTAGAATTATCCTTTTCATATAGTTCCTGGCACCTGTCTGAAACCCGCGGCCTGACCCCGGGCCCGCCGTGGACCGTCACCGCCGCCCGCCGCCCCGCCGCTCGCCTGGCGCATGTCATTCCACCAAATCCTTCTCGATCTGTTCCAGCGTTTTTCCCTTGGTCTCCGGGAGCTTGAGCTTGATGAACAGAAAGCCCGCCACACAGACTACCGCGTATAGCCAGAACGTCCCCGCCGGACCAAGGGTCGCGTTCAGCATCGGGAAGGTGTAGGTCAGGATGAAGCAGGCGATCCACAGGGACGTTACCGCCACCGCCATCGCCGCGCCGCGGATGCGATTCGGGAAAATCTCGGAAATAACCACCCACGTCACCGGCGCCAGGGACATCGCGTAGCAACCGATGGCGGCCAGCACCAACAGGAGCATGGGCAGGCCTTTGACCCCGTTGTGATAGCAGAGGCCCATCATGACGTAAATCAACGCCAGCGCCGCCGATCCGAACAGCATGAGTGGCCGCCGGCCCCCTTTATCCACGACCCCCAGCGCCACAAAGGTGAACGCCAGATTCACCGACCCGGTCCAGGCGATGTTCTTCAGCACGCTGGAGATGTCATAGCCGGCAGCCTTGAAGATTTCCTCGGCATAATTGAAGATGACGTTGATGCCACACCATTGCTGGAATACCGCCAATCCCACGCCCAGCACGAGCACCTTTCTCATGCGCGGCGCGAGCAGTTCAGCATAGCGCACCCGTTGTTTCTCTTCACTGGCAAGGGACGACTGGATTTCGCCGGCCGCCGCATTCGCGTAATTCGCGCCGCCGATCTTTTCCAGCACCTTCCGGGCGTGTTCCATCCTGCCGGCCTTGGCCAGCCACCGAGGGCTCTCGGGAACCAGGAACATCCCGATGAAAAACAAGACCGCTGGCGCCGCCGTCAAACCAAACATCCAGCGCCACCCTTGCTGGCCGAACCAGGAATCCCGGATAAACTCGTCCGTGGCGCCGGGGGGCAACTCGCGCACCAGGAACCAGTTGATGTACTGCGCAAGCAATATCCCCACGACGATCGTGAGCTGATTGATGGAGACCAGCTTGCCGCGGACCTGCGCCGGAGCGACCTCCGCGATGTAGAGGGGCGAAAGATTCGAGGCGAGCCCAATGGCCACGCCGCCGAACATCCGCCAGGCAATGAAGACCCCGAAGCTGGTCGCGGCCGCGTTACCCAGGGAAGTCACCGCGAATAACGCCGCGGCCACCACTAACAGGCGTTTGCGCCCAAATCGGTCGCTGAGCATCCCCGCAATCAGCGCGCCGGCCAGGCAACCGATCAGCGCGCAACTGTTTGCCCACCCGATTTGGGCTTCGCTGGTGAGGTTGAAATACCGTTGGAAGAACGGTTTCGCGCCGCCAATGACCACCCAGTCCCAGCCAAACAACAGCCCGCCCATGGCCGCGACCGATGAAATGAGCCAGACGTAGCCGCGATGGAAATCTGCCTGGAGCTTTGATTCTTCTGTGTGCGCTGGGGTAATCATAAAAGGTTACTGGCTGCGGTTAAACCCGCGTTGATCATGGCTGAGGTATGAGTGGTTCCGCCGGGGGTTGCGCGAGTCTCGTTGGTCGTTCCGAAGCAGACGTTCGATCTCGCCGCACCAGGTTTTCGCCATGCGCCGGTAGCCCTCGGCGTTCGGATGGTTATAGCCGTTGGAATACAGCGACGGATCGCCCGCCGCGCCCCCGGTTTCGGCCGCGAAGTTGGCGAACTGATCCACCGTGGTGACCTTCGCGCCGCGCTTCGCAAATTCCGGCGCCAGCGAGTCGCGAATGAACCGGTTCAGGTCCAGGATCGCGGGGGTGGGCCGGGTGGACGGGATGGTTTGCGCCACGATCACCCGCGTCTCCGGCCGAAGATCCACCACCGTTTGCACAATCTGCCGCAGATTCGCCTTGGCGGACGCGGGGGCCTTTGCGGCTCCCGCGCGCATGTCGTTGATGCCAATCATGAGCAGGATGAAGTCCGGTTCGTTTGTCTGAACCCACGAAGCGATGTTCCGGGCGACAAACGCCGTGTCTTTCGCACCGTGCCCCTCATGACGGTCCTGTCCCGCCTGACGCAGGTCGGAGGCTGGCTGGTTTGTGGGCACTTTCCAGAGCCCGTTCCATGGTTCCGCCGAGTTGCCGACAAATTGAAACGGAATGCCGATTTGCTTCAGCATCGCGGATAGCTCCCCGCGATACCCAAACTCAAACGGGACTCCCCACCTCGGATTATCAGTGTAGCCTGCCGTGATGGAATCGCCAACCGGAAGAATGCGATAAGGCGGTGGCTGAACAACGAAATCCGGGTGCCTTCGATCCGCCGTTCCCGCACAACCCGCCGCCAACAGAAGCGCCAGCGCCGCGCACAGGCTCAGCGCGCAGTTGAGCAGCCCGCATTTTTTACTGCCCCCGGACCCTCCGCCCCTGGGCTCCGACAGCATAGACCCGGAGCGCGAGCCAGCAGCGGATTGCTCCGCGCACTCGGCAGTCTCGGCTATGCGGTTACAGTTCATCATGGCGGCAATAGGCCTGAAGAATCCCGATGGGGGGGAGCGGATGGTGGCTGTGCCCAATTCCAGAAAATAAGTCCTACGACCTGTTTTCCAGGTGTCAGCCCTGATGTCCCCGCCAATGAACAGGCCGGAGACTCGCCTATCTTGTTAAAAGTGTATTTGCCGCCGCCCGGGCACTTTGGAACGTAACCGCATGCCTCTTTAATATCTGGTTCGTTGATTTCGTGGCCGGCTGTCCAGGTCTTGCCGCTTTCCAGAATGGCCTTCGCCATCTCGACCTGTTTGAGGCAAGCCCTGCAGTTTTCCATCTTGCGGGCAAGCGGTTCCTTGACTTCAGTGTGCCGAGGCACAGCCTCAACGACTCCAGTCCGAAGGTTCGTCCAAAGGGAATGTGAGCCTCCCTCCCGCTTCAGGTAGCAACCGGCGAGGCGCAGTCTTTTTTCCGGTTGTTGCCTCTTCATCAGATAGCGATTACTTCCTGGATTGCGTTATCTGGAAGCCCTCGTTTCATGTCGGCGAGCCGGTCCTCGAAAATCAAGCGTATGGCCTCGCGCAGGCTTTGTCTGGCCTCCTCGACGGTTTCCCCTTGTCCATTGGCTCCGGGCACTTCAGCGCAAACGGCC
>JBBQYD010000340.1:0-6153 GCA_038209025.1 Verrucomicrobiota bacterium
CCAACCAGCGCCGCGCGCGAGGTCGCCCTCAAGGTCCGCGAAATCAAACGCAAACACCACCTCGCCGACCCCACCGAAATAAAGTGGGGAAAGGTCTCCCCGGGCCAGCTCCCTTTTTACCTCGACCTGGCCGACCTCTTCTTTGCCGACGACCGCCTCTCGTTTCGTGGCCTCGTGGTCCCAAATAAGTCGCTCCTCCGACACAAGGATTTCGCCCAAACGCACGACAACTGGTACTACAAAATGTACTTCCTCCTCCTGCGCCCAATGCTGCGCCAGGACGCTTCTTTCCGCATCTATCTCGACATCAAAGACACCCGCGGCGAGCAAAAGGTCCGCGAACTCAAATCCTACCTCCGAAACGCCGTCCACGACCCTCGGGGCGAACTGGTAGCCGAAATCCAGCAAGTCCACTCCCGTCAGGTCACCGGCATTCAGTTGGCCGATCTCCTCATCGGCGCTGTCAGCTACGCCCATCGCGAACTGGAAACCAGCCCGGCCAAGCTCAGCCTGGTCGGCCGCATCAAAAGCCGGAGCGCTCTCACCCTCAAGTGGTCCACCGCCCCTGGACGCAAAAAGTTCGACATGTTCATCTGGGAAGCCAATCAGGAGGACGCGGCCTGATGCCACTCCCGGATCTGCTCCGTCTCGAGGACTGCCCGGGCAACGATACCGCCGAGCGTTGGAAAGTTTTTCTCGAAGTCCTCTACAAGGTATTCCTCAGGCAGCTCGCCAACGCCGGCCTAACCCACGCCGGCCTGTCCGTCAAATGCCGCTTTCACCCATCCTACGATAACAAGCACGGCTCCTTTTGGCACCTCATCACCGAAGGTAGAGTCGAGGACGACCGCACCCCCGTATTCGACCGCTGCGCCCATCTGCAGTGGATCGCTTGGATCATCCAGAACGCTGGCAATGCCAACATCATCCGCACCTGGGAACAACAACGCTCCACGTCCCACGGTCTAAGCACGCGCATCCCCCTCTGGCTGTTCCAGGAAAACTACGTCGTGATTCTCGAAAAACGCCAGGACTTCTTCCTGATCGTTACCGCCTTCACCCCGGAGCCTCACCAGGTGAAAGCCTACGAGCGAGAGTGGAAGGAATGGACCTCTAAAAAAGCAGAGACCGCCAATTAGGCGGCCTCAGAAGCTCCTTCCACACATGGTGGATGAGACTGCGCAGATAATATCGGCTTGTCGGACAATTTGTAAACAAGCATTTTCGGTCGTTTTTCAGGGGTTTTTGAGGTTTTTCCCCTTTACCCCTGATTTTTGACCAGGAATTCCGGTCTATTTTCGGTCCCGATCTGTCAGAACTTGTCCCGTTTTGTCCCTTTAAGTAAAAAATTGTCCTGGATATTCGAAAACCGGTTTCCAAACTCTGTCCTCCTTCAGAAGCACCGCGTCCCTTACCAGGAAACAGGGTTATGGAACCGCCGCCCGCCCCCCAACAGCAGCAACCTCCGCTCCGCGTTCCTCGACAGACCGATCTTTAGCCTGGGAGCCCTCTGCGCAGCCCCCTCGCCCAACCGCAAAAGCGGCGCAATCTTATAACCTGCGCTCCTCCAGCTCCCTGTGCCAAACTGTCCGCATGCAACTGCCGCTCAATACACGACTCGCCACGCTCGATGTTCTACTGGAAACCACAATCCCTCTTTTCCTCAGCCCGCCGCCATCCCGCGAAACGCTTCGCGCCTGGCTCAACCGCGCCCGCATTCCCCGCTTCAAAGCCAACCCGCTGGCCCGCCGCGGCGGTGGCCACGTTTACTATTCCGTTGCCGCCGTCGAAAAGTTCCTCCGCTCCCACACGCTGCCCGGCCCTATGTGACCGGGCTCGCGCCTGTCGCGACAGGAAACTCACGCCTCCCCTTCGGCAGCGCCACGATGTTCGCTGGACTAATCTCAAACCGCTTCTCCGCCTCAGTCGGCCGCACCAACTCCCGGTAATGCTGGAAGATCATTTGCGGGCTGTTCCCCGCTTCCAGCGCCACTTGCGCTGTGTTCTGGATCTCCGCCAGCCGATAGCTGATGAACGGATGCCGCAGTGCGTTGTGCTTCCAGGCAAACGGCTTCCAGCCCTCGATCTCCGCCGTCTCAGCACCGGGCGGGACCTCGCTCTTTTGACTTCGCAACTTGCCCTTCGGACGTTTCGCCGCCAACCCTTTCGCCTGCGCGTCAGCCCGCTTCAAATCCTCCTCCGTCTTTATGCCCGGTCAGTGAACAGGTGTTGACATTGCGATAACGTGGGGAGCCCAAACCCGGGCTCTGGTTGTGTCCAGCGTCGCCGCTGGCGGCGCGAAGCCGTTGCGGCCCGAGTGTAATTATGACATTCTGCCTGGGATGCTCCGCTCAAGCACGACCCGCGCACTTGGAACTGGCCGGCGGCTGGTTCTGCTCCTGATGCTCGTGCTGGCGGCCGCGCTACGGGGGGCGGACGGGCAGAATTATGAGCTGCGCGCGGCATGGGCGCTCGCCCCGGGAGAACGCGCCTATCTCACATCGTCGAATGCCTTGCAGCAGGGGGTGGCGTTCAACCCGCTCACTGGCCGCGTGCTGTTGGTGAGCCGCCTGCCAGCCGGCGGATTGGTCATTCCCACCCTCGACGGCAACAGCGGCGCGGAATCAGCCACCCTCAGCACCTCCGGCGTTTCCGGCGGCACCCTGGCTCTCAACAAAATTCGGGTTGCGGATGACGGTGTGATCTATGGTTTTAACACCACGACTTACAATCTTCTCTCGCCCTTCAAAGTCTATCGCTGGTCGGGCGAAGCCGCGTCCCCAACCCTCGCCTACTCCGGCGACCCCGGGCGCGGCAACACCCAAACGTGGGGCGGGTCCCTCGACGTGCGGGGTACCGGCGAGAATACCCAAATGCTGCTGGACTGCGGTGGCAGCATCGTGTCCTTCCTGCAAACCGCCAACGGCACGACGTTCACCGCCACGGCGCTGACAACCGATGCGCCCGCCGGCGCGTTTGCCGCCGGCATTGTGTTTGGTCCGGGCACGCGGTTTTGGGGCAAAGACACCAATGGCCCGCTCCGCGAAATGCAGATCAACCTTGCGGCCAGGACGGCGACGACCATCCGCAGCCTCACAAATGCCCCGCTGACCAGCCTGGGCGCCATTGAATTCGACCGGGTGACCGGCTTGCTGGCGGGCATCAATCCCGGCACGCACGAAGTGGCCCTCTTTGACGCCTTCCACGCCTCCAGCCCGCCGGTTTTCCTGGGATGCCTGCCCTTACCCTCGGCTTCGCCGAATCCGACCGCCCAGGGCGCGCTGGACTTTTACCCCGGAGGCCGTCTGTTTGTGTTGGAGAGCAACAACGGACTGGCTGCGTTCGACCTCGTGCCACCCACCCGCTTGCGAGCCGGGTTGAGCAGCAGCGCGGTCGTGCTGTCCTGGCCGCAACGGTTCAGCAACGCGGTGCTCCAGATAACCAGCCCCCTCAATGACGCCTGGCGGCAGCTCGTGGTCACGCCGCAACCCTCCAACGGGGTGTGGCAGGTGAACGCCATTCGCTCCGGCCCCGGCTCCTATTTTCGCCTCAAACGCACCGTGCGGGTGATGTCCTGGAACATCCAGCATGGCGAGGGCCTCGATGCCACAATCAACCTGGAACGAATCGCCAGCGTGATCCGCGACGCCGGGCCGGATATCGTTGGATTTCAGGAAGTGGATAGGAACACGGACCGGAGCGGAAATGTGGATCAAATCGCCCAGTTGGCGGCGCTCACCGGGATGAACTTCTTCTTTGGCAAGAACATCAATTACCAAAACGGCGCCTATGGGCTGGCGGTGCTGAGCCGGTTTCCCATTCGCCGGCAGAGTCATGCGCTGCTGCAAAAGCTCAACTCGACGGTGGAGCAGCGGGGGGTAAACCAGTTGGAAATTGACCTGGGCGGCCCAGCCCTCGTGCTTTTCAACACGCACCTGGACGCAGGCTCGGACGAAGCGGAACGCCTGAGCAGCATCGCGCAACTTAAGGCCCTCAGCCAGCCATATACCAATCAATCCCTGATCATGCTGGGGGACTTTAACGCGCGGCCCACCAGCAGCTCGTATGGGGCCGTGGCGGAGTCATTTGCCGATGCCTGGCCGTTGGCCGGTTCGGGCAACGGGTACACCTTCCCGGCGAATCTCCCTGACCGGCGCATCGATTATCAATGGGTCCGCTCGGCCAACGGCCTGCGGCCCGTCCGCGCCTGGGTGATATCAACGCCGGCCTCAGACCATCTGCCCGTCATGGTGGAGTGGGCGGTGCCGGAGAGGTAAAATGTTCCTGGCCGGGTTTGACGGATCAACGCGGAAACGTTGTGGCGCAGGGGACCAGGACAACGCCGAAGGACCCCACGAAACAAACCAGCCAGCGTGCCGGGCGCTGGTCTCCCGGCACGCTGGCGGTTCCCCCGGTGCTCTACCTATTTGGCGTTCTTTGTGATGAATGAAACCGTAAGGTCAATGGTAACCGGCATAGGCTGGCCGGGACCGATCAGCAGATTCGCAACCTGGTACGGCAGCCTCAGGTGCCGCTCACCCTTTTGTGCAGCGGCATTCGCCGTAACCGGGACCAAAATCGTCTTTTTCGCCGGGAGAATAATTTTTGCGGGAATGCTCAACTCCTTGGGCGTCGCAGTACGGTCCAGGGTGAACTCAACGTCCGAGCGGTTATGCACCTGCACCAGCATCCGCTGGTGCTCTCTTAAACTGAAGACGGGGTTTTTGACCTCCACCGAACCGGTGAAGATGGGGCGAAGAAATCGTTCGTCGCCGATCATTTTTTCGCCGGAATAGACGGCGGTCTGGCGCGCGAAGAGCGCTTCTTTGAGCGCCTCGGGGGTGCGTTTTCTGGCGAAAACCAGGGTGATCGGCCGGTGTTCCCCCTCACCCAACTCCAGGTCTATCGGATTATGGATGTCCGAGTTGCTGAGCATGGCGAGCTTATGTTCGATGGCCCAGCGGTGTGCTTCAGGATAATAATCGCGCCCGTTAACCACCTCGATGCCGTGGAGCATGCCGTTGGTGAGAAGCTCCGTGTGCTCCGGGTACCAGATTGTCTGGCCATCCTTGATCTGGGACGCCCAGCCTGGATGATTCCAAACAATGAACGCACCCTGCTGATGCGCCGCGGCGACCGAGTCTCGCCAAGTGGCGGCGGTCAAGGGGGTCGAATCTTTGAGAAAGATGGCGTTGATGTGTCCCGGGGGCATTTGGCGGGTGATCTCCGAACCTTTGACCACCAGGATGTCCAGTTCGTTGCCGGCGCCCAGGGCGATTTCGAACGAGCGATTGTGATTGGTGGTGAGATCGCTCTTGTGCGGTTGGTACTCCAAATGGTCGGTGATGGCGATGGCATCAAGGCCCTGACGCCAGGCTTCCTCAGCCCGCACGGAAGGCCAGACCAGCCCGTCCGAGAACACGGTGTGGATGTGAAAATCACACTTGAGGGTTACGTAACCGGGCACCTCGGGCAAATTGACGGGGGTGCGCGCGCGGGTGACTGGCTCCTGGGCCGGCGTGGGACAAATCATCGCCATCAAAAGGGAGGCCGCCTGGAAACAGGCTGGGAACTTCATGGTTCGGTAACGCATCGGTTAATGACTGGCTAATTATTATTCAGTGCATCGGCCATCGGCTGAGAAGCGATGCGCCGGTGGCGAGGTCGCCAGCGGGCTGGCTTGGGTATTGGCTTTGGGCACAACCATATATTCGCGCACTGAGACTAGATGCGACGCGCCGTTCCGCGGGAGTATTCAAAAAAATGAGGTGCTGGCCGGTTTGTCAAAGGTCACGCCTCCAGGGCCGCCCGCCGCTGAAACCACGGTGGCGGTGGCCTGCAAGGCGCAGGCGAACCCCTGGTTGGCACCGCGAGGCGATCTTCAAATTCTGTTCAATCCCGCGAACCCGGATTCGGGCGCTCGCGAAACCACCGACCTGCGGGGAATTCGCACAGAAGCCAGGTTTTTAAAGATACGACCATCCACAGAGGCCCATCGCCGCTACCAGGCTGACTTCAGCTTATACACGCTCAACTCATTGATCCGGGCCACCCCGCCGGCCGCCTGGAGTTCCAGGTTCTGGTTCTCGGGCGAAACGACCAACCCGAGCGGCATGTAGAGCTGTCCGTCATTTCCAAAGATGTCAATGGAGG
>JBBQYD010000341.1:0-6146 GCA_038209025.1 Verrucomicrobiota bacterium
GGGTGATATACGGTTGACCCCACCCCTTGAGAAGCTGGATCTGGCAGCACTGGATGATGGCGGCTCAGCGACTGGCAGGTTTAAGGACGCAAAGGGGAGGACATTTGGTTTTCATAGACTATCGTCTTGGGACCAAGACTCCGGGAGCGGTCTATCTCAACGGAGAGCCCGCGGATCCGAGAGCCGTTTTCTTTACTAACGGAGCTGCTATCAAACAAATGCTTGGGGTCCGCTGATGAGCGTGATCGAGGCGACGACGAGACGGCGGCTTCAGGCAACAGCGCGCTGCGTCAGGGCTTTGGATCTACCGCCCGAAAAGAGCGTTGCGCACGCGGGAGCCAATAGTGGTCTTTAGCAATCGAAAGGACCACCTGGTTAGCCTTGCCCAGGATGCGGTTGCGCTCAACCGTGCCGAGGCAGCCAGTTTGTTGACAAAGATCCGGTCACCTTCAAGGATGGCTGGCTTCATCGAACCTGTCGGGACGTCATTCCAGTCGGCAAGCGAGGATCGGATTGAACCGACGATCAATGCCAACACCACCAGCGGACGGATCTCGCGGTGCCCAGGGTGTGGGCGCGAGAACGAAGGGGTGCTGAGCAAGTGATTCATGGCGGGCTTACTCCGCCTTGCGTTCCCAGTCGATTACAACCAATTCGACGCCCTGGCGCGGGAGAGCGAACTCCAGCCGGGCACGGCCGCCGTCAATGCGCAGGGTGTCCGGGCCGCCCAGGGCGCTCAATTGGCCGGCGAGTTTGAGGCTGGCGTATTGCCCGGGAGTTGGCTGCTGGGGCGATCCCAAACGTTTCCAGGCGGTAAAGGCGTTGCTGTGCTCCTCGTCAATGCGGTATCGGCGCAATCGCGCGGCAGTCTTCGAGGCGGGCAGGCTCTTGAACTCAAGTTGCACCGCCGCATCCGGGCCGGACACGTCCTCGTCGTGATAATGCCACACCAGGACGCTGATGCGCTGTGGGTCGCAACTGGCCAAGGCCGAGACCTCCGGCTTTTCGCGCACCCCGCGGCGCGTGATGACGTCCAGAGGAACGGCCGCATCGCTTTCGACTGCCAGCCGCCGCGCGCCCAGCTTGCTGAACATCCGGAAGACGTTCAGCACGGGCTTATCGATGCCGTTGCTGGCCAGGGAACGAAAACCGGCAAAGTACGGCTGGTCCTCGAACTCGAACGCCCAGGTCAGTGAGCCCTCGAGGTTGATGCCGTGTTTCTCGGCGAGGTCATGCTTGCGGGCGAAGCTGGCGGCAGTGTAACTGGAATACATGGTGCCGTTGCGATAGGTCAGCGCGGGACCCTGGCAGGCGGCGCAGCCTTCGGGGTCAGACTCGCCAATGACCACCGGTTTCCCCTTGAGTTCAGGGTAGGAGGATACGATGCGGAAGCCGTCTTCTATGGTCCGCAGGTGGTTGGCAATGCCCATGACCACGTGATGATTAGTCGTCGTTGGCGCCCCTTTCGCGTGGAAGGAGACGAAATCCAGCGGGCCGCCGCGTTTGCCGGTGGCGTAGTTGGTTCCCCGCAAGTTATGTTCCAGAAAATCGCGCATGAACTTCCCACCGCTGCCCGCCACGTCCGGGCCGCCCACCCGCGCATTCGGAAGGGCGCGGCGCACGGCCTGAATGGCGTAATCGTGGAGCTTGTGGAACTCGGCGGGCGTTCCGCGCCAATAACCGATGTTCGGTTCATTCCAGACTTCCCAGTACCAGGAGGCTGCCTCGCGCTCGCCATATTTTTCGACGCAGTGCTTTGTCCATTGGAATACCAGCTCCGCCCATTTCGCATAATCCTTTGGCGGGTAAGCCCAGCCAGTATAGATCTCGTGATACGGCGCCCGGGGCGACCAGCGGTGTTGGTAGGGCTCCGGCTTGGTTGAGAGCGCTTTGGGCATGAAGCCGATCTGCGCGTAAGGCTTTACCCCACGTTGCAGGTACGTGTCGAAAATGCGGTCGAGGATCGCCCAATTGTAAACCGGCTTCCCTTGCGCATCTTCGGCGTAAGCCCCGGTGGAACCCCACTTGAGCGCGGGGACGCCATCCCCGGAGTTCAGCAGGTTATGAGCGCGGAAGAAAACGCCGGCGGGCCGCAGCGCGCCTAATTCCGCGATCAACTCCTGTCCGCGCTGCATGTAGGCGTAGTTCGGTTCGTCCGCCCCGAAGTAGCGCCAGATGGGACGCAACTCGCCCAGCGGTTTGCCCGCATCGACGGTGATGGAGACGGGAAAAGCATCGGCCAGGGCGAGCGGCCGGCAGGCGCACAGCAGACAGCAGAAAACTATCGTTGGGAGCGGTTGCATTCGTCGCAACAGCCAATCGAAAAGTGACATAGGCGAATGATGACGCGGTGGCGCAGCCGATGTCCAGAAACCGATTTCCCATGATCGCATTTTCGGACGACGATCCAGCCATCCCGTGGTAGCATCCGGTTTGCATGAGCACGACACTTTACACGGGCAAGTTCCTGGCGCTGATCAAGGAGGGGCACTGGGAATACGCGCACCGGGTGAACGGCACCGGGGCGGCCATCATCACGGCGGTGACCGAGGACCGGAAACTCCTGTTGGTGGAGCAGTATCGCATTCCCATGCACGCGCGCACCATCGAACTGCCGGCCGGCCTCACTGGAGACCAAGGCGCGCCCGACTCGGAGTCAAATGCGGAGGCCGCACGGCGGGAACTCCTGGAGGAAACCGGTTACCTCGCCTCGCATATTGAGGCGTTGACCACCGGGCCCGCATCCAGCGGACTGGGTTCGGAGGTGGTCACCCTGTTTCGGGCGTCGGGGTTGAGCCGCATGGGCGCCGGTGGCGGCGTGGGGCAGGAGGACATCGTGGTGCATGAGGTGGCGCTGACGGAGGCGCACGAATGGCTCGCGGCCAAAACTCGCGCCGGAGTGCTCGTGGACCCGAAAATTTACGCGGGCCTTTACTTCCTGGGACGCGAAAAGCGGTAGTCCGGCGAAATTGGTTTGGCTCGCGCATTGCCGTTCTGCTATTTACCACGACTGCAATGATCAACGCCAAAACCAGGGATGGTCTCCGGGTGCTTCACACCGCGGACTGGCACTTGGGCAAGCCCCTGGGCGAGTATTCCCGCGAGCCGGAACACGCCCAATTCCTGGAATTCCTGTTCGGGGCGATTCAGCAACACGCCGTCGATGCCCTCGTCATTGCCGGGGACGTATTTGATTCCGCCAATCCGCCGCAAGCCGCCCTGGGCCAGTATTACGATTTTCTCTCGCGCCTTTACCGCGACACCACCTGCCAGGTCATCGTCGTGGGTGGCAACCACGATTCGCCGGGGACCCTGGAAGCGCCCCGCCAGTTGTTGCGCTCGCTCCGCACCTGCGTGGTGGGAGCAAAGCCCGATCGCCTCGCGGACCTCGTGGTGCCGCTGCCGTCGGTCAACGATCCGCGATTGCTGGTGGCGGCGGTGCCCTTCCTGCGGGATCGCGACCTGCGGGTGGGGCAGTCCGGCCAGACCGCCACTCAAATCCAGCGGGAACTGGTGAAAGGAATTCGGGCCTGCTACGCCGCGGCGACGGAGGCCGCCACCACCGCCGCCGCCGGCCAACCGCTCCCGATCCTGGCGACCGGCCACCTGACCGTCAAAGGCTGCAAAGCCTCGGAGAGCGAACGGGAAATCCATATCGGCGGATTGGGCGCGGTCACCGCCGACGTGTTCCCGCCCGAACTGGCTTATGTGGCGCTCGGGCATTTGCACCGTCCGCAAACCGCCGGGCCCGACCACGTGCGTTATTCCGGCTCGCCCATCGCGCTCAGTTTCAGCGAAGCGACCGATCACAAGGAAGTCCGGGTGCTCGATTTTGAGGGTGCCGGGCTGGCCGCTCAACAGGGCCTGCCCATCCCGGTTTTCCGGCAACTGGCCCAACTGCGCACCCGGCCGGATACCCTCGCCGCGGACCTGGCGGCTTTCGCACCGGCCCCGTGTCCGCTGACCCCTTGGGTGGAAGTCATCGTCGAAGACCCCGCGCCCGGCGACAATCTGTATGACCTGGCGCAAAAACATGCCGCGGGGCGCGGCTTCGAAGTCATCCGGGTCGTCGCCAAACGCTCCACCGACCTCACCGGCACCGGGGGCGGCGAAGCCGACCCGACGGAGGGGCTCGACCAGGTGCTCACCGACCCGAACCTGGTTTTTGGAATGCGCCTGGAGCAGGAGCCCGGGCTGGGAGCGGAAGACAAGGCGGAGTTACGGGTGGCCTTCGCCGAGTTGTGCGAAATCCAGGCTCACAAAGCCGCCGAAGCCGGCGCCGCAACCAAGGGAGGCAGCCGGTGAGAATCCTCTCAATCAAACTCAAGAACCTGAACTCCCTGCGCGGCGAACATACGGTCAATTTCGAGCAGGACCCGCTGGCCGGCGCCGGGTTGTTCTGCATTACCGGCCCCACCGGCGCGGGCAAATCCACCCTGCTCGACGCGCTGACCCTCGCGCTGTATGGCCGCGCGGCCCGCTACGAGAAGGACAGCAACCCGGCCGACATGATGAGCCGGCACTGCGGCGAATGCCGGGCCGAAGTCGAGTTTGCCGTGGAGGAAGGGCGCTTCCGCGCGGAATGGCACTTGCGGCGGGCAAAAAGCGAGGCCACCGGCAAAGTCCAGCCGGCCAGGCGCTTCCTCTATGACGCGCAGAACCAGGTGGTGGCGCAGTCCATCAGTGAGGCGGATCACAAAATTGAACAGCTTACCGGCCTGGACTATTCCCGGTTCCTGCGCTCGGTGATGCTGGCGCAAGGTGATTTCGCGCGCTTCCTGAAAGCCAACGCGGATGATCGGGCCGCGCTCCTCGAGAGCCTGACCGGCACCAGTATTTATTCCGACCTCAGCACCCTCGCGCATGAGGAACTCAACCGCCGCTCCAATGACCTGAACCTCAAGAAAGTCCAGCTTGGCAGTATCGCGCTGCTTGCCGCCGAAGATCGCGCCGAGCGCCAGGCCCAAATGGAGAAGCTCAAGGCCGAGCAGGAACACACCGCGCGGGACCTCGAACGGTTAAACCAGCGGCTGAACAACGCCGGTCAGCTCAAGGGATTGCTCGACCAGGAGGTGATCCTGCGGGAGCACAGCAAAGCGCTGGATCACCAGCGCGAAACCTCCCGACCGGACCTCGCCCGGCTGGCGCGCCACCGCGAGACGGAGCCCTGGTCCGCCGAACTGGCCAAACTGGACGCCGCACTGGAGGCGGCGGGAACCTCCGCAACCGACCTGCGGCAGGCCCAGGCGGAATCCCAGGCTGCGCAACGTGAATCGGCCGCCGGGCTCAGCGCCCTGCAGGCCATCGCCGACCGCGCCATGAAGGAACAACAAGAGGCGCTGGCCAAGGCTCAAGCGCGGCTCACGGCGGAAACCACACGGTTTGAGGCGGCGGAGACCTGGCTGAGGGCCCACGCCACGGATGCGTCTCTTGACACGCATCTCCCCGAGCTGGCGGTGCGGTTGGAACAAATCGGCGCGGCGCGCGGTGACCTGGCCAAGCTGCGCGGACAGTTCGCGAAGATCGCGGCTGAAATTGCGGACCAGGTCAAGACCCTGGCTCATGCGCAGTCGGGGCTGAAGAGCGCGCAAACCGCGCGGGCGGCCGCGGACGAACGGCGCAACGACGCCAGCGCGCAGCTCGAAAAACTGCTGGCGGGGCGGGCGGAAGCGGACCTGAGCACGGAGTTGGAAACCCTCGGGCATCGAACGGCGCATCTCAAGCAGCTCATTGGTTGGCGGACGGAGTTTGAAGCACAGCAAAAGCTGCTGGCGGACCGGAAAGGAAAACTGGCTGGTTTTGGCGCATCCATACCGGCGGCCCGGGCCGAATTGGAAACCGCGGAGAACGTTCTGGCCGACGCCCAAACGGACATGGCCCTGCGCCGCGATCATCTCAGCAAAGCCCAACTGGTGGCCAGCCTGGAGGAGCATCGCGCCCGTTTGAAACCCGGCGAGAGGTGCCCTTTGTGCGGCGCTTTGGAGCATCCGCTGGTTGAGGGCGCGGAGCCCGCGCCGGCGCTCGCGACCCTGGAGAAAGCCCTGGCAAAAGCTGACAAGGAATGCGCGACCCTGGAGAAGGCCCGCAATACGGCCACGGTCAAACTCAACACGCTGGAAACGAACCACACCGCCCTGCGCGAAGCC
>JBBQYD010000342.1:0-6108 GCA_038209025.1 Verrucomicrobiota bacterium
AAGACTGCCATCAAAGTCCCCCCCGGCACCCAGCCGGGAACCATGTTCCGGATCAAAGGCCGGGGCATGAGGAATGTGCAAGGGTACGGACACGGCGACCTGCACGTGCGGATCAACGTGGAGATTCCCACCCACCTCACCTCTCCCCAGAAGGCCAAGTTGATGGAGTTCTCCGATTTGTGCAATGGCAAGGAAAGTCCGCTGAGCCAGTCGTTTTTCGAAAAGGCCAAGAACCTTTTTCAAAAGGCAGGCTGATATGCGCCGAATACTCATTTTGCTCGTTCCCCTGCTGGCCGCCGCGCTTTGCTGCGGGACGGGATGCGCCGGACGCAAAAAGAACGCTCCGGCGGGCGTGGAGCAGCCGCGCGCGAACAAAACCCGCTCCAAACCGGCTCCCAGGGTGCTGGCGGCCAGCGAAATGGCCGGCCGGGTGGTGAAGGTGAACCCCACCGCTCGTTTTGTGGTGCTCAATTTCCCGGTTGGCACCCTGCCCGAATCGGGCGCCAACTTCGGGCTCTTTCGCGGCGGGTTGAAAGTGGCCGACGTGCGCATCACCGGCCCGCAGTTGGACGACAACGTGGTCGCCGATGTGCTTGCGGGCGACGCACAACCGGGCGATGAAGCCCGAGTGCCCTAGCCTCGCGCCCAGGCTCAGGCTGATCCGGTCTGTCCGGCGCGCGGGTTCCGGCGTGCTGCGCGGGTAATTACTTTGACCGGGCGCGCAACTTTTCTTAGGATGGCGTGTATCAATAGACTGGACTTACAAGGTCCCGAAATCGATGGCGTTTGTATCACTTAAAGAGTTCTTGAGCCAGATGGGCCTGGCCGCTCCCGCGCAGTTCGAGGAATACAGCAAAACCTGGCGCGTGGCGGTGGAAAGCGGCTCTCAGGAATCATTGCTGGCATTTATCTGTCGCGAGCGAGGCTTGGCTGAAGATGCGTTCTTGCAGCAACTGGCCAAAGCGCTCGGCTGGGATTACCTCGACTTGCCGAGAGTCAATGTTCCCACGGAGGCCCGCAATCGGATTTCAACCAAGGTCGCCTTCCAATTCTCCGTCCTGCCCACCGCCATCAACAATGGCGCCTTGCAGGTGGCCGTGAGCAACCCCTTTGACACCGCGATGTTGAACGCCGTCCGGTTTGATGCCAAGTCCGGCGTCCAGTTCGCCCTGGCTCCGAAAGCCGAAATTGAGAAAGCGCTCAAGAAGTATTACGGGGTCGGGGCAGAGACGCTGGATGAAATGGCCGAAGACGAGCCGCTGGAATTGCTGGTGGGCGAAGACAAGGAAATCACCGAAGGCGACCAGGAAGCCAGCGTCATCAAGTTCGTCAACCAGATCATCTGGGAAGCCTACAAAGACCGCGCCACGGACATTCATTTCGAGCCGGCGGAAGATGAACTGCGCATTCGCTACCGCATTGATGGCATCCTGCACCAAACCCCCATGCCGCCGCAGTTGAAGCGGTTCCAGGCAGCCTTGATCTCGCGCATCAAGGTCATGTCCGGAATGAATATTTCCGAGAAACGGCTGCCGCAGGACGGGCGCATCAATGTGCGCATCAAGGGAGAGGAAATCGACATCCGCGTATCCACGGTGCCAACGGTGTATGGCGAGAGCGTTTCGCTCCGCTTGCTGACCCGCGGCAAAATCTTTTTGAGCCTGGACAAGCTCGGTTTTTCCTCGTTGGAAGAAGAGGCGATCCGGGAGATCATTGTCAAACCGCACGGAATTTTCCTGGTGACCGGTCCGACGGGCTCGGGCAAGTCCACCTCACTTTACGCGTTCTTGAGCACGATCAATTCGGTTCACAAGCGCATCATCACGATCGAGGAACCAGTTGAGTATGAGCTCAAGGGGATCAACCAGATTGCGGTGCGCCCGGAGATTGGGTTGACGTTTGCCATGGGCCTGCGGCATATCCTGCGGCAGGACCCGAACGTGATCATGGTGGGTGAGATTCGGGATTTGGAGACGGCGGAGATCGCCATTCGGGCGGCGCTGACGGGTCACTTGGTGTTCAGCACGCTGCATACGAATGACGCGCCAAGCGCATTCACGCGGTTAATTGACATGGGGATTGAGCCCTTCCTGGTGGCGTCCTCGGTGGAAGCGGTGATGGCGCAACGGTTGGTCCGCACCATATGCCCTCACTGCAATATGGAGCAAAAGGTCGAAAAGAGCTACCTGCGGCGGATCGGGGTCTCGGAAGCGGACATTGAAACGTCGAAATTCTGGCGAGGCGCAGGGTGCGAGGAATGCCGGCAACTGGGTTACCAGGGGCGGATGGGCATTTATGAGCTGCTGATTTTGAATGAGGGGCTGCGGCCGTTGATTTTGAACCGGTCTCCGGCCTCGACGATTGCGCAGCGCGCGATGGAATACGGGATGCGGACGCTGCGGACGGACGGTTGGACCAAGGTGAGGGAGGGTTCGACCACCATTGAAGAAGTGCTGCGGGTTACTCAAATCGAGGAGCACCTCGAAGCGCTGGTGGAGGACCGAAAGTCGGAAGTCTGGGTAAAATGAGAACAAACCACCAGCCGGCGACGATGAGAACCGCGGGACCCCAGCCATGATTCAGAAAGCGGGCCGGCAACTATGAATTGGCAAAGAACTATTGGGCTGCTGTTGATTGGCACGGGGCTATTGGTGGCAACCCTCAAGTATAGCGGGGGCCAGGACCCGGCGCCGAAAGTGGCACAGCTTGCAGGGAAGCTTAATCCCAAGTGGGGGGAGGCGCTGAAGCAGCCGGTCACGGCAAAGTATGTGACATGGGGTTTGATGGGGGTGCCGCCGGTGCTGGGGGCCGTGTTCCTGCTCTGGGGATTGAGCAAAGGGAGCGGCAAGAGCCCAGGCGGGGCGGCCGCCGCCCGCGGGAGCAAGCCGGCTGGAAAGAAGGCTGGCCGCAAAGCGGAGGGAGCGCCAGTGCATTCCTGCAATGTCCTGAGGCTGGGACCGGCAACCCAGCATCTTTGGCAGTTTGAATCCCGGAGCGGAACTCTGGCCTTGCGGCATGAGTATGACGCCGCCACTGAGGAGAGGCTGCCGGGGAATGTCATAGGAAAGGATTGGCACCACCTGTTTCAGCGCAAGATGAACGTGGCGTGGCTGCCGCCGGAGCAGGTTTTTTTAAGGGTAATTCACCTGCCGGCCAGCGATTTCGAGGAGACGCTTTCCATGGTGGAGTTTCAGATGGAGAAGCTCTCCCCGATGCCGGTGACGCAGGTGGTGTGGAGCGTCCAGCTATTGTCGCGGACCGACGAGGGGCTGCAAACCGTGCTGGTCATGATCGTGGCGCGGAACCTTGTCGAGGAGTTTCTAGGGCAGTTGGAGACCAGGGGATATCTGGCGGATCGGCTGGAGTTGCCGTTTCTGGACGAGCTGCAAACGACGCAGGCAGACGGGGACGGAACCTGGATTTACCCCGCCGGGGGCGCCAGCGCTAGCGCGCTGGCGGCATGGCGTTATAACGGGATGCTGCGAAGTGTTGGGCTGGTGTCGATGGCGCAGGGGGAATCGGGAGTGACCTTGCAGGAACAGTTGATGCAGATGGCCTGGGCGGGAGAGTTGGAGGGATGGCTGACGAAAACGCCGGTCTGGAACCTGGTGGCGGATGAAACGGCCCGGGCGGCCTGGGAACCGAAATTGAGAGAGGGTTTGGAACAGCCGATCACCGTCCTGGAGGCGCAGTCGCCCGGGGCGCTGGCGGAGCGAACGGCGCGCCGCGCCGCGGCGGCGGAACCGCGAGCCAGCCTGTTGCCGGTCGAATTTCAGGAAAAATACCAGCAACAGTTTGTGGACCGGCTGTGGATGCGAGGCTTGGGAGCGGTGATCGGGTTGTACGTGGTCGGGGTGCTGATCTATTTCGTGGCTTTGGGAGTGGCGAGCTACCGGACGCGCGAGGTGGAGACGCGGGTGGCGGACATGGGGCCGGAATACACAAATGCGATCCAAATGAAGGCGCGGTACGAGGTGTTGAAAGATCGGCAGGAGCTGAAGTATGCAGCCCTCGACTGCTGGAGCGTGACGGCCCGATTGCTGCCGGAGGGAGTGATGCTGGAGACGCTGAGCTTCGTGGACGGCAAGAAGCTGAGGCTGGACGGAAGCGCGGCAACGGACCAGGTGCAGAAGCTGATCGAATTTGAGGCGGCGATGCGGAAGTCGTCGGATGCCACGGGCCAGCCATTATTTGATTCAAGCAAAGGTGACAATTTGAACTACCGGGCGAATCCCGGGAATGCGACCGTGACGTGGAACCTGACGCTGGAGCTTAAACGAGTGGAGGTCCAATGACCGGTTTTCTTGACAAGCTGAATTTGCGAGCCGCCGAAAAGCGGCTGGTGGTCGTAGTGGTGGTGGTCGTGTTCGTGGTGCTGAACCTGTGGTTTGTGATTCCGCGATTTGGCGACTGGACGCGCACGAAAAACCGGATGGCGCAGGCACAGCGGAAGCTGGGGGGGTATCAGGTGGAAATCGGCCAGATGCGGAACTACCAGACGCAAGTGAGAGCGATGGAAAGCGAAGGGGCGTCGGTGCCGGCGGAGGAGCAGGCAGTGCAGTTCTCCCGGGCCATACAGATGCAGCAGGCGCAGAGCGGAGTGAACATCATTGGGACTTCGAAACAGAGCACGCGCACAAACCAGTTCTTTCTTGAGCTGACACAGGTGGTGAGCGTGCAATCGGGAGAACCGCAACTGGTGGATTTTCTTTACACCCTGGGTTCCGGCAATTCGCTCATCCGGGTGCGCGATTTGACGGTGAAGCCGGACGTGACCCGGCAGCAATTGAGTTCGAACGTGAAGCTGGTGGCGAGCTATCAAAAGAAGCAGGCGGTGCGGCCGGCCGCCCCCGCGACAAAACCCCCGGCGAGTCCGCCGGCCACCAAGCCGGCACCACCGCCTAAAGGAATCCAACCGGTGGCCGCGCCGTCCGCGACCAAAGCTCCCGCGACTCCGGCCACGACCAAGGCTCCGGCTCCGCCCGCGAGCAAAGCACCGGCGCCAGCCCCGGCCGGACCAAAGCAATCTCCAAATTCAACCGCAAAATGACCGTGAAAACTTTTTTTAGTGTCGTGCTGCTGGCCACTGGGGTGGCCGTAGCCCAAGTGCCGCCACCGAGCCAGCCCATGCCCATGCCCATGCCGGTGATCACACCAACCACGCCGCGAGCGCAGATGCAGCCACCGAACATCAGCACGCGCACAACGCCACGGACGCTGCCGGTACAAAGGACGAACAGCATCATTGCGCCTGGCTTCGGGGAAGCAGGGAGTGCGGGCGATCCGGCGTCCGGAACGACTAACGCCACCGCTGCAACTCCGCCAGCCGTTCGGCCCATCCCGGGGGCTGAAGACGTGATTCCGGCGGGGATGATTGACTTCCGCGGAGTGCCTCTGGATGACGTGTTGAAGGTGTACGGGGACCTCGTAGGCCGCACGATATTGCGCCCGGCGAATTTGGCGGCACAGCAGCAGATTGTGCTGCGGACGCAGACGGCACTGACGAAGGGGGAAGCTATCCAGGCGCTGGACGCGGTGCTTCAGCTCAACGGCGTGGCAATGATCAATGTGGGAGAAAAGTTTGTGAAGGCGGTGCTGACCCCGACGGCGGGGCAGGAGGCGCAGGCCTTCAGCAAACTGGACCCGTCGCAGTTGCCGGACATGGGGCAATATACGACCCACGTGGTGCAGTTGAAATTTGTGAAGCCGAGCGAATTGATGCCGGCGCTGCAGCCGTTTTCCAAAGCGCCGAACCCGATTCTGCCGATCGACAGCAGTCAAATCCTGGTGCTGAGGGATTTCACGGAAAATGTGAAGCGCATGCTGGAGTTGATCAAGGAAATCGATGTGTCGGTGCCCTCGGAATTCATATCGGAGGTGATCCCGATCAAGTATGCGCTGGCGTCGGAGATCGCGAGCGCGCTCAACGCGCTGAGCTCGGGTGGCGGCGGGGCGACAGTGGGAAGCAGCGGGACTTCAGGCAGCCGCACCGGCGCCTCCTCCTCCTTTGGCCGCACCGGCTCGTCCTACGGCCGCAGCGGAACCGGAAGCTATCCGGGGCAGATGAATAATCCCATGGGCATGAACACCGGGATGAACCCGGGAATG
>JBBQYD010000343.1:0-6098 GCA_038209025.1 Verrucomicrobiota bacterium
CCTACTCCACCCCGGCAGCCTCCGGCTCACTGCTCCTGTCGCCAGTCCCAACCAACTCCGGCTCCGCCACCATCACCGTCACCCTCAATGATGGCCAGAGCACCAATAACGTCCTGACCCGCACGTTCACGGTGACCGTAATACCCACCGCCGTCAACAAGCCCCCCACCATGAACGCCATCGCGGACCTTTCGGTCGATGAAGACTTTGGTTCGCAATCGGTCGCCCTCAGTGGCATATCGAGTGGAGCCGCCGAGGAAAGCCAAACTCTGACAGTTGCCGCGTTTTCTTCCAACCCAGCCCTGATTCCTCACCCGGCGGTCACCTATGCCAGCGCAAATGCGACCGGCAGCCTCCTGTTGAAGTCCGCCACCAATGCTTTCGGCGCAGCCACGATCACCGTGAGTGTTTCGGATGGTCAGAGCCAGAACAACTTCGTAGCTCGCTCGTTTGTCGTAACCGTTCGCCCAATAAACGACCTGCCCACAATTAACAATATCGGCGACCTCCCGCTTCCGCAGGGGAGCGGCCTCCAAACAGTCAGCCTAACGGGCATTAGCCCGGGAGCGGCAAACGAGGCGCAAACCCTCACGGTAACCGCCACTTCCAGCAACCCCAGCCTGGTCCCAAATCCCGTGGTTTCGTATTCAGCCCAGGCCAGCACCGGTTCGCTATCATTCACCCCAAACCCCACTGCTTCAGGCAAAGCGGTTATCACGGTATCCGTCAACGACGGGCAGACGGTCAACAGCACCCTCAGTCGCTCATTTCAGGTTGTGGTCGAACCCATCAATAAACCGCCCTCCCTGAATGCCCTCGCCAATCTGTCCATCAACGAGGACGCTGGGTTCCAGGTTGTATCCCTCACCGGGATAACCAGCGGCGCCGCGGATGAGATACAAACGCTATCCATTACGTCCGTTTCCTCCAACCCAGCCTTGATACCCAACCCGGTTGTCACCTACTCCACCCCGGCAGCCACCGGTTCCTTGTCATTCAAACCAGTAACCAACGGGTTCGGTACCGCCACCATCACGGTGACCATCAACGATGGTCAATCGACCAACAACACACTTAGCCGTTCCTTCACGGTTACCGTCAACCCGGTCAATGATCAACCAACGTTCGACCCGGTCGCAAACCTCACGCTCTTTCCGGGTGCCGCCAGCCAAAAAATCATCGTCACGAGCATCAACTCCGGCGCAACCAATGAAAACCAACCGCTGGTGCTCACCGCCACTTCCAGCAACCCAAGCCTGGTCCCCAACCCAACGGTAACCTACAGCAGCCCCCAGGATGCTGGCAGCCTGTCGATCACAACCGCCTCAACTAATGCAGGTTCCTCTGTCATCACCGTTACTCTCAACGACGGACAGCCTGCAAACGCCGCATTTTCCCGTACGTTCACTGTCACCCTCGCACCCAACTCCATGAACCAGGCCCCCACGCTTGGCGCCCTGCCAAACCTCACGATCAATGAGGATCCGGGACTACAGTTGGTGGCGCTTACGAATCTCTCTGCCGGGCCGGGAGAGACGAGCCAGAGCCTTTCGCTGACAGCATTTTCCTCCAACCCATCGTTGATCCCGCACCCCACAATCAGCTATACCAATTCCAGCATGTTGGGCTGGCTCAGCTTCCAGCCTGCGGCCAATGCCTCCGGAACTGCCACCATCTCGGTGACGGCCAGTGATGGTCAGGCGGAAAACAACTTCGTCGCTCGTTCGTTTGTCGTGACCGTGAGACCGGTAAACGATCCGCCCGGCCTTGATCCAATCGCCAATGTCTCGCTCAAACTGGGAGCGGTGGCTCAAACGGTTTCCTTGACAGGCCTGCACGCCGGAGCGCCCAATGAGTCGGAGCCGCTAAGCCTGAGCGCCACCTCCAGCAACCCCTTGCTGGTGCCGGATCCCTCCATTTCTTACTCCGGCCAAAGCCATGGCGCGCTAACGTTTTCACCGATTCCTGGGGCCAGCGGCACCGCCACCATTTCCGTAACCGTGAACGATGGCCAACTTGAGAACAACCTGACAGTACGGCGTTTCGCCGTCATCATTTCACCAGAGGTCAAATCAAACACCCCTCCCGCCATTTCTCCGGTTGCTTATCAAACCACCATTACAAACAAGCCGACCCAGGCGATTCCTTTCACGGTTTCCGACATTGACACCCCCGCTTCGAAGCTGTTGATCACCGCCAAATCCAGCAACCCCACCCTGGTGCCGGACACGGGCATTCTCTTTGGCGGCGCTGACACCAATCGAACCGTCACGCTGACCCCCGCTCCGGCCCAGGTTGGCAAAACAACCATTACGCTGGCGGTTTCCGATGGAACCATGGTTGCAACCACCACCTTCAATCTGACAGTCACTGAACCCCTCCCGCAACCCGATGCAATTGACAGCACCCAGGACCGCACCGACGTCTCCAGACCCATTTCGTATGCCGAAGCCAAGGGGACCTATAACGGCCTCTTTTTTGAACTGGATGAAATTCGCCAGGGCCGCTCAGGGTATTTCACCATGGCAGCCACCGCAAAGGGAGCCTATTCAGGCAATGTTCAGATTGGCCTTAAGCGCTATCGTTTCAGTGGAAAACTTGGGCCCGCCTGCACCGCGACCAACATAATCCAAAGAAGCAAGCTGGAACCGCTCACCATTTCATTTGCCATCCTTGCAGACGGACGAGTTTCGGGCCAGATTACCGGTGGAGCCTGGCTCGCGGAACTCTCTGCGGACAAGGCGGTTTACAGCTCTGCCCACCCGGTGCCGCTGGCGCCTGTGATGACGCTGGTATTTCCCGGGTCCGGAGACGGCAGCCAGTCTCCCGCCGGGCATGGGTTCGCGACGGTCAAGGTCAACCCAAACGGCCGCGTAACTCTGGTCAACAGCCTGGCGGATGGAACCAAATCGACCACCAGTACCTATGTGTCCAAAGCTGGAGCGCTGCCACTTTACGTGCCGCTTTACGCGGGCGAAGGATCATTGGCGAGTTGGCTGCAATTCACGAATGGCGCCTTGGATGACATCACCGGCCTCGTGAATTGGATTAAACCCGCAAATCCCAAAGCAAAACTCTACCCTTCAGGTTTCGTCTGCCAATCCGAAGCCGCGGGCAGCATGCACTCCAAGGGAAGCCTTCCTTCGGATGCGTTGAAGGCGGACCTGGCACAATTGGCGGTCACCGGTGGGAACGTTGCAGCCTTTACTAATGACCTGGCCCTCTCCAAGGAGGTCAAGAACTTGAGCCCCAACAAACTCAGCATCGCGATCGCCAACACCAGCGGCTCATTCAAAGGATCGGTGGTTGATCCAGCTACCGGGAAATCCCTCTCTTTCAGGGGCGTGATGCTGCAAAAGCGGGCTGCCGGATTCGGCTTCCTGCTGAACGGAGCGCACAGCAGCGCGGTTTCCCTGGAACCTCGCCCGTAGGCAATCGCTGGCCGCCAGACATCGCCCCGTGCCAATCCGGCATTGGCCCGCGGCCTCCCTTGCGGACAGTGCCGGGTTCTTCTAAGGTTTGACCAGTCGGAAAAGACCTTTTTCATGTCACATATTTACAGACTCGATTTGCCCGAGACACTCAAACTGTTGCTTATCTCCGCCCCGACCAGAATTGCCCGGCGCCTGACTCTGCCCGTTCTTTGCCTCGTGTTCTGCGCTCGGGTTTTTGCCACCGCTCCCGCGCAACTGCTCCCCACCAACTGCTATGCCTTCCTGACGATCCCCAAACCCTCAGAGTTGGCTGCGTTGACTGGGAAAATCCCCATCTTCCAGGCCGGCCGCGGTGACGGGCCAATGAAACCGCTGCTGGACAAACTTCAGCAGCGCATCCGACATTCCATGCTCGACTCGCTGGAGAGCGAACTGGGACTGGTGACCCTGATAAGGAGCGCCGAGGGTCCTCTTGCAGTTGCCGCCTTGGAATCCAGCGACCCGGCAGTCTCCAACCGAGTTCCGGCAGTGGTCCTGTTGGTTGACTCTGGAACCCGCAGCAACGCCTTGACTACCGCCCTCGAAAACTCGCGCCACGCCTGGGAAGCCGCCGGGAAATTGCAGCGCAAGGAAACTATTTCCACCCGCGAGTTTTCCGTGGTATCGCTGACGAATGCTGGGGCCATCCTCAAGAAACTTTGGCCCCCGATCCTGGACTCTCCCGGTTCAACGGCGACCAACACCCACCCGCAAGACTCATCATTCCAGGTCCTCGTCGGCCAAGCCGGCCCCCTGCTCCTGGTTGCCAATTCTTCTCGTGCCCTCGCGGATATTCTAGCATGCGCCGGTTCCCACACCAATGTTGCACGACTGGCCGATACCCGCGAATTTGGAGAGGCGCGGATCGGGAACTCCACGCTCCATGGCTGGGTAAATCTCCGTGCCTTGGCGCGCGTCATTAATCAATGGCCCAGGTTCACCGGCACAGGCGGACTCCCTGAACGTTGGGGGACGGTTTTCAAATCGCTAGGATTTGGCGAGGCGGAGTCCGCGTCAATTTCGTTGCAGCCAGTGGAAACTGGCCTCGAAGTGCAGGCGTTCGTTGACTTGCCGGGAGCCAGCCGAACGGGATTGCTTGGGTTGTTTTCAAATGGGGCAAAAGACCTTATGCCGCCAGAATTCATCCCCGCCAACGCGCGGAGCTTCCAGCGATGGCGGTTGAATGGCCGTCAGGTGTGGGGCGTGCTGGAGCAAGCGGCAGGCCAGTTCTCACCCCCGGCACTGCGCGGGCTCAACTTCCTGCTCGAAACCGCCGAAATCGCGGCTCGCATGAAAGACCCGCAGTTTAATTTGCGCTCCAATCTGCTGACAAATCTGGGTGATGACCTGATGATCTGTCGCCAATCCGGCACCAACACGCTCAATCCACAGCCCGAAACGCTGCTCTTGCTTCAGTCACCTCGCCCTGACCAACTCGCCATTACTTTCAAGAGCATCCTGCTTTTGCTGAGCGCCGCGGCCGAAACACCCACGGAGAGCGAGGTTCTCGGCCGCAAACTTTACTCCTTTGCGCTCCCGGCAGTCGGGGTTCCAGGCTTGTTCACCATCCCGCAAGGCGCCTCGCTGCATTACTCTGCCAGCACCCAGCATCTCGCCATCGCCACCGCGCACGGCATCCTGGCAGATTACTTCCGGAATTCGGACGCGCCGGTGGCCTCGCTGCGCGGTATCCCTGGATTTCTAACCGCAAGCCAGCAGTTGTCGGCCAAGGCCAGCCTCTACGGCTATGAAAATGACCGTCAAAACCTTCGCTCGCAGTGGCCATCCCCCCAACAGAACCCGGCCGCCTTGATCGAGATGTTCCTCCCGCAAATCGTCGCGAGCCCGCTCATTTCCCTGTTCCCGGAGAATACTCTTCGCGAATGGCTCGATCCCTCCCTGATCCCGCCTTTCGAAAAGGTGGAGCATTATTTCGACTACCACCTGTATGCCGCAGGGCGCGACGAAAAGGGTTTATGGTTCAGATTCTTGTTGCCAGTCAGACCCTTTGTTTCACCTGACAAGGGCAGCTGAACGACGTTGTTGCTGGGCCTATCGGAAAAACGGCGCGAGCTTTCGCCCGCGCCGTTTCCACTACCCCAGAGCGCCCCTATTACACGTCGTAATAGAGGAAAAACTCATACGGATGCGGGCGCAACCGCAAGGCGTCGTGCTCCTTGCGCTTGGTCGCAATCCACATGTCGATGAAATCCCGGGTGAAGACATCACCCTTGAGGAGAAACTCGTGATCCTTTTCCAGGTGATCGAGAGCCTCGCTAAGGCTGCCCGCCACGTTCGGAACCTTCTTCAATTCCTCGGGCGGCAGTTCGTAGATGTTCTTGTCCAAGGGTTCGCCCGGGTCAATCTTGTTCAACACGCCGTCAAGGCCGGCCATCAGCAGGGCGGAAAACGCCAGATAAGGATTGGCGGCCGGGTCTGGCGGGCGGTATTCAACGCGCTTGGCCTTCGGGCTGTCGCTATACATCGGTATTCGCACTGCGGCCGAGCGGTTCCGCCCGGAGTAGGCGAGGTTCACCGGCGCTTCATAGCCCGGAACCAACCGCTTGTAGCTGTGGGTGGTAGGATTACAGATGGCGCACAGCGCCTTCGCATGCTTCAGCAGTC
>JBBQYD010000344.1:0-6096 GCA_038209025.1 Verrucomicrobiota bacterium
GTTCACCGTCAACAGCAGCGGAACACTAATCATGTAAAAGTCGCCAAAAACTCCCAACGCCCATTATTTGATCACCCCTGGATTTCCTAGGAAACTGAGGGGTTTAGAGCGTGTTTTGGCCGCTATGGGATGGCTGTGAAAGCAGATCGCCATCTGGCATGGAAATGAACTGTGGGTAGGTGACCCTGTTCTCAGCCCCGGTCATGTTCGTCTTAACCAGGATGAGCGAGCCCGGGGCAATGCCGCGCGCGTAATTGAATGCGTCCGCGTGCATGCCCCAGGAACAGTGCAGGTAATTGTCGCCGCTGAGGCCGATGCTGATGATGTCGTGCCCATCCGTGGCGTTATTGGGCCGGAAGCTGGTGGCGCTCAGGGTCCAATTGGTGGTGCCGAGGGTGCGCCGTCCCACGGTTATGTTTGTGTTCACCCCGTAAAAGGCGACGTATTGCGTGGTACCGACACTCACCAGACCATGCCGACTGAAACTGCCGCCCTGCAGAAGGCCATAAGCGGGGCTGACGTCAACGAGGCTAACCCCGGGCGCGAGGATCTGCGCGAGCACCGGCATTTGGATCGCCAGTGTCAGAACCGCAAGACCGAGAGGCCCCCGGAAACAGCGGCGAGCGAGGCTAAGGACCATGGTCCAAGTGTTCGCGAAGCGGCAGGGCGGCGTCAACCCTCGAATATGCCCCCCGGGGCACCCGCTCAAGGGCAAGCCCCCCCGGCGGAGGCCCACGCTCCCGAGCCCCCCATATCCGAGCCGGTCGGAGCGAACCGGAATCCGCTCCCCCATATTGGGGTTACTCCGCCGGTTCTTTCGATTGCTTATGCTTCTTGCTCTCTTCGATCACCTTCGCCTCCTGATCGCGCGGCATTTCTTCGTAATGATCGAAGTCTTCGGTGTGAACCCCGCGTCCGCCCGTGAGTGACCGCAGGGTGCTGGAATAGCGGTAAAGTTCCTTGGCCGGAACATGCGCCCGGATCACCTGAAACCCGCCATCCACATCCATGCCCTGGATCTTTCCACGCCGGCTTGAAAGATCCCCCATGACTTTGCCCATGCAGTCATCCGGAATCCGGATTTCCACCAGATGAATCGGTTCCAACAGGCACGGTCGCGCCGCCGTGAAGGATTCTTTAAACCCGAAATATCCGGCTATTTGGAAGGCGATATCCTTCGAATCCACGGGGTGCATCTTGCCGTCATAGAAGTCAATCTTCACATCCACCACCCGGTAGCCGGCAAGAATGCCTTCTTCACAGGCCCGCATGACCCCCCGTTCCACAGATGGCACAAACACGCGGTCCACGTTTTGGCCGCTCAGCGAATGGGTGAACTCCACGCCCGTATCGCGCGGCTTGGGTTCAATGCGCATCCAGACTTCGGCGAACTGGCCGGCGCCGCCGGTTTGTTTCTTGTGACGATACTTGGAATCGCCCTTGCCTTTGATGGTCTCGCGGTAGCGAACCCGCGGTTCGGCGAGTTCCACATGAACGTTGTAGCGCTTGCGCAACCATTCGGCGATCACCTCCAGGTGCAGCTCGCCCTGGGCGGACAGGATGGTCTGGTGCAGTTCGGCATCCACCACATGCAGGAAGGTGGGGTCCTCGTGGTGCAGAGCCGCCAAGCCAGTCGCGATCTTGTCTTCCTCGCCTTTGGCGCTGCTCTTCAGCGAGGCGTGAATGTTGGGCCGGGGGTATTCCACCTTGGGCAGCGAAACCACCCGCTTGGGCGAGCACAGCGTGTTTCCCGTGTGGGTGTCCTTGAGTTTGACCACCGCGCCAATATCGCCGGCTCCCAGCACCGGGACACTGGTGCGAATCTTGCCGTTCAGCGCGTAAATCTGCCCGATCTTTTCGGTGCTGCGGCGCGTGCTGTTGAACAATTCGCTCCCAAACTTCACCGAGCCCGAATAAACCCGAAAATACGAAAGCTCCCCAAACTGCGCCTCGCTCATCGTTTTGAAAACATAAAGCACCGCCTCAGGATCACTCAGGGATATCTCAAGGTCTTTCCCGTCGGCATCGTGCGCCTTCACTTTTTGCCGATCCACCGGCGAGGATCCGTATTTGGCGATGATATCCATCAGCCGGGCGACGCCCACATTTGTCTCTGCCGAGGTGACGAACAACGGCGTGAACACCTGCTTTTGAATGGCGGCGTGCATACCCGCACGCATTTCTTCCTCGGAAAGCCCGCCTTGGGCGAAGAACTTCTCCATCAACGTGTCGTCTGATTCAGCGATAAACTCGATGAGCTGGCTGTGCAGTTCCTTGACCTTTTCAGCCCATTGCCCGGTGGCTGGGACTTCCGTAAACTTGCCGCTCTTATCGTCCGCGTAGGTCGTGATTTCGTTGCGCAGCACATCCAACACCTGGTTAAAGCCCGGCCCGGCGTTAATCGGCAGGGTCAGCGGCATAACCCGCTCCCCATAATGCTCCCGGATTTGCGCCAGCACCCGCTCAAAATCCGTCTCTTCCTTGTCGAACGCATTCACCACAATCATCTTCGGAATGCCAAACTGCGTGGCATACTTCCAGGCCGCATCCGTGCCAACACCCAGCCCGTGATTGGCATGAATAGTGATCAGGGCGAAATCGCCCACCCGCAGCGCTCCGAGACCTTCACTGATGAAGTCCGCATACCCGGGGCAATCAATGATGTTGAACTTCTTGTTCAACCATTCCAGGTGCATGAGCGTGGCGGAGACCGATATCTGCCGCTGCTGCTCGCTGTCGTGATAATCGGAAACGGTGTTGCCGGCAGCTATGCTGCCCATGCGGTTAATCACCCCGGCGCAGGCCAGCATGGCCTCGCTAAGCAGGGTCTTTCCAGAAGAAGCGTGTCCGACGATGGCGAAGTTTCTAATTTCAGCAGGTTGGTATTCTTTCATAAAAAGAGTGAGACTCTGGCCGGTGTTTCCTTTGACATTGTAGCCAACGTTCTCATGTGTTGTAGAGCCATGAATGTAAGAAGGAGGATTCCAACCGCAAGCCTATATCACGAAAAAGTGATTTAATGTGCTGCCAGCCAGTTTTCGCCCACCCCCAACTCCACCTCGATCGGCACTTCCAGCGGGATCGCCTGCTTCATTTTCGTCTCCACCAGCGCGAATACTTCCGCCTCTTCCGCGCGGTGCAGATCAAAGACCAGCTCATCATGCACCTGCAGGAGCATCCGGGTGCGCAACCCGCGCCGCTGCAACTCCTGGAATATGCTGATCATCGCGAGCTTGATCATGTCCGCCGCCGTGCCTTGGATCGGCGCGTTAATCGCGTTCCGTTCCGCGGCTGATCGGATGGTAGCATTGGAGGAACCGATATCCCGAAGATACCGACGCCGGCCCGTCACCGTTTCCACAAAACCGTGCTGCCGGCAAAAAGAAATCGTACTATCCATGAAGGCGCGGATCCCCGAGAATTGCCGAAAATACTCGTTGATAATGTCGCTGGCTTCCTTCCGCGGAATGCCCAAACGCTGCGCCAGCCCAAACGCGGAGATGCCATACGCGATCCCATAGTTGACCATCTTGGCTTTCCGCCTCATCTCGGGGGTGACCAGGTCCGGAAATACGCCATAAACGCGCGCCGCCGTGGCGGTATGCACATCTCGCCCGCCTTCGAAAGCTTCCAGCAATCCGCGTTCTTTGCTCAGCGCGGCAATGATCCGCAGCTCGATCTGCGAGTAATCTGCGGAAAGCAGCACAAAATCCGGGCCGCCGGGAACAAATGCCTTGCGAATTTCCTGTCCCCGTTCGGTGCGAATCGGAATGGTCTGCAGGTTCGGATTCTGGGAGTTGAGCCGCCCCGTGGAGGTTGCCACCTGGTTGTAAGTGGTGTGTATGCGCCCGGTTTTCCCCCAAATCGCCGCGGGCAGCGCGTCGGCATAGGTCGATTTCAGCTTCGTGGCCGCGCGGTGTTCCAGCAGCAGACCCACAATCTCATGGTCCGGTGCCAGCGTCGCCAGGGTCTGCTCGTCCGTGGCATATTGACCGCTCTTGGTCTTTTTGGGCGCGGCGCAAATCTTCAGGGTTTCAAACAGGATCTGGCCAAGCTGCCGTGGAGAATTCAGATTGAAGGTGGTCCCGGCGAGGCGGCAGATCTGTTTCCCCAGGTGGTCGATTTCCTTGCCCAGTTGCTCGGCAAACTCCGCCAAAGCCGCGGCATCCACCCGGATCCCCGCCTGCTCCATGGCCGCCAGCACCGGCACCAGGGGCGCTTCGATTTCATAAAAAACCCGCGGTTGGGCTTTTTGTTTCAGGAGCGGCTCAAAAGCCTCCTGGAGCCGCAGGTTCAGGGTGGCGCGTTCCAGGGCCGCCATGGCTTGCTGGTCACCATCGTTCTCCTGCTCCAGCAACGGGATTTGCCGGGCCTCTGCCTGCCGGGGCATGGGCGTGTAACCGAGATACACCTCCGCCAGATACTCGAAATTGTGACGCATGTCCGGCTCCAGCAGGCTGTGAGCGATCATGGTATCGAACAACTTCGCCTTCACGACCGTGCCCAGCCACAAAAGCACGCTCAGCTGGAACTTCAGATCATGCCCGGAGATGGTCGTTTGCGGGGCCTGCAGAACCGGCTCGAACTCCTTGAGAATCTTGAGCGCGGCGCATGGTTCAGCGGGCAATTTCACGAGGAAACCGCTCCGGAGATCCATCGCCAAGACCAACCCGCGAAGCTGGGCGGATTTCGGGTCTGACCCGATCGTCAGCAACTCCAAGGCAAACGCGCCCTGCTTCCGCAGTTGCGAGACCAGCTCCGCGCGTTTTTCTGGAGTGTCCGCGCGCTGCAAGGCGAGCGGGGCATCCGTGATCGTTTGCAGATGGGCGCCGGGTGCCGGCGGGGAATCGGGGGCGGCTGGCTGGGGCGTCTCAAATGACATCTCCGGCTGCTCGTGGGAACCGCCCGGCGCCTGGGGAGCGGCCGCTTTCGGGGTGGTGCCCGGGCCGCCGGAGCCCCCGCCCCGGCCCGCTTTAAAACCCTCGCCAAACAGCCGTTTGCCCAGTGAGTTGAATTCGAACTCCACGAAGAGCTGCTTGAGCGCCGGCTCGTTGCAAGGCTGCCGGCCCATGGCCTCCAAATCCACCCCGCAAGGCGTATTCACATTGATGGTGGCGAGCCGCTTTGAAAGCAGCGCTATTCCCCGATTTGCCACCAGGTTCTCCTTCACGCGCCCGGATAGCTCGCCCGCATGTTCCAGCAGGTTCTCCACCGATTTATATTGGCTGATCAGCTTGATCGCCGTCTTTTCGCCAATCCCCGGCACCCCGGGAATATTGTCCGAGGCGTCGCCCATCAGTGCGATGATCTCAATGACCTGCGCTGGATCTTCAATACCCCAGCGGGCGCAAATCTCGGGCAGCCCCAGAATTTCGGACGTATCGCCCATCCGTCCAGGTTTGTAGAGAAAAGTGGAGGGGCTCACGAGTTGCCCAAAGTCCTTATCGGGCGTGACCATGTAGCTTTGGAACCCCTGTTTCTCCGCCTCCTTCACCAGGGTGCCAATAATGTCGTCAGCCTCGAAACCGTCACACCTGATCACCCGTATATTGAAGGCCTCGATCATGCGGCGGACGTGCGGCAAGGCCAGGCTGAGGTCCTCCGGCATTTCCTGGCGATTGGCTTTGTACTCGGGGTAATCCGTGTGCCGTTGCGTGGGTGCGGCGGTATCGAAAGCCACCGCAATATGTGTGGGGGACTGGGTGCGGATGATCTCCAGCAAGGTTTGGGTGAACCCATAGAGCGCCGAAGTGTTCACTCCCTGGGAATTGAGGATGGGGCGCGCCGCCAGCGCAAAGTGCGCCCGGTAAACCAGCGCCATGCCGTCCAGCAGGAATAACTTCTTCACCATGGCTCCAAGATAGCAGGTTCTACCTGGCTGCCTGCCGTGCGGCCTCAATCTCCGCCTTCGCCGCCGCCAGGTCCTTGCGGAAGTTTGGGCTCGCCTGGAGCTCCCTCATGATCGCCATCCCCATCACCCGCCCCGCATAAATATCTGTGGGAAAATGCTTTCCAATCAAAACACGGTCCCATCCAATATTCCGCCCTATTTCCATGATCGCATCCTGCTGTTTCGTAAATAATTCGCACATGAGC
>JBBQYD010000345.1:0-6073 GCA_038209025.1 Verrucomicrobiota bacterium
GCTGGTGGTGACCCCACGCCAGCCTTTGCCCATCGGCACAGGCTGGAAGCTGAGGGTGGAGAACGGTTTGCCGTCGCACAATCCGAAGTTGCGCCTGCCGCAAAGCGTGGATGTCCAGATCGGAGATGTCACGCCGTTTGAATTCCACGGTGCGTCCGCTGAGAACGTGATTCACTCCCGGCCGCTGGTCCAACTGAACTTCTCCAAGCCGCTTTCCTCCGGGCTTACGAATACGCTGAGCGACTGGCTGCAAGTGTCTCCCCAGGTGCCGAACCTCACGGCGGTGCTGGCGTATTCCGGGATATTGTTGCGTGGGGATTTTAAAAGCGGCACCGAGTATGACATCGCTGTCCGCGCCGGCTTGCCCGCCGCCGAACCTTGCCTCCTGGAAAAGCCGGTCAGGTTGAAACTGGCCATCCCGCCGGTGGCACCGCGCTTGTATTTCCCGGCATTTTCGCAGGATCAGCTCGCCACCGGGAAGCGGGTGCTCCCAATGCTTTCGGTCAATGTGGGCAAGGTGCGGCTGCGCGCAAAGCTGCTGGAAAGCCACACGGCAATTCATGCGTTGCGAGGGTATGACAGCTACCAGAGGCCCTGGCAGGACCGCGACTCCGGGGAGGAACCGTTCCAGAGAATCGACTTCAACCTCGTGCCCGGCCGCACCATTTTCAGCCGTGAACTGACTTTGACCAATCAGCCTGATACCGCGGAAACCACTCATTTATCCTGGGACGAAATACTGGGTGGGCGCAAAACAGGGGTCGTGTTCCTGAGCGCCGAGCGGATGAGCGGCGACAGCCACCCCGGGTCCCAACCCAGCCTTGGCACCCAAGCCTTGATACAGCTAACGGACCTTGGCCTGCTCTGGAAAGCCGGACCGGCCCAGGTAACCACGCTGGTGTTCTCGCACGCCACCGGCCAACCGGTGGCAGGCGCCATGGTTCGCCTTTTCAGCAATGAGAACGAGCCGCTGGCGGAGGCGGCAACCGATGCGCAAGGAATGGCAACGGTTGCCAGCCAAACCAATGCTCAATGGGTTACCGTGCAGCACGGGGATGATTTCCACGCACTGGCCGGCGGTGATCACCGGGTGCCGCTGTATCCCTTCGGCTTAAGCCTGCAAACCGCTCCGCCGGAAAGCCCGCGCATCATGATGTTCAGTGATCGAGACCTGTATCGCCCCGGCGAACAGTTGCATTTAACCGCCCTGGCGCGCGCCTGGACCACGAACGGTTTAAGCATTCCACCGGGGCTGGCAGGCGAGCTCAGCGCGTCTGACGCTCGCGGACGCCGTTTCTTCGAAACCAACGTGGTATTCAGCGCTTCCGGGGCGTGGTCCGGCCTCATTCCCTTAACCGCGGAAGCCCGGGGCGATTACCAATTGGAGCTTCGCGTTGCCGGGCAAAACTATGGGCATCACTTCCAGGTCGCCGATTTCGAACCCAGCGCGTTTGAAATCCTCCTGCCTTGTCCCGCCGCATTCGGACCCGCGGAGAACATCGAACTGCCGCTTTCAGCCCGCTATTATTTCGGCAAAGCGCTTGGCCGCGCCCGGGTCAAATGGTCCGTTGAAAGCGAAGCGGCACCGTTCTTGCCGCCAGGTTTCCCGGAATTTACGTTCCGCCGGAGCGCGACCGGAGAGCGGCAGGCCGACGCCGGCGCGGCCCTCGCCGAAACCGGGGAAGGCATGCTGGATGGCACCAATGCCTTCGCGATCAGTCCCAGATTGCCCCTCAATCCTTCAGCCCCCCAACCCCGCTCCGCCGCCCTGCTGGTCGAGGTTACTGACTTGAACCAGCAGACGCTCACCCGACGCGTGGATTTCTTCAGGCATAGCTCGCAGTTTTACCTCGGGTTGCGCCAGAAGCGCCAAGTGCTTCAGACCGGCGAAGAACTGCCTTTGGAGGCGGTGGCCGTTGGCGCGAATAGCCAGCCCTGGCCCCAAAAGGTCAATGCCAGGTTGAAGTTAATTAAAATCGAGTGGCGCCCGGTGCGTTTGCAGGGGGCGGGTGGGGCGGTGCGATACCGCAACGAAGCAGTGGCAACCAGCCTGGACGAGCGGGAAATCACCATCGAACCAGCAACCGCCCTGCCAGGCTCGGAGTCCTGGCAACCGATGACGATCACCGGTTTGTCCGTGGCCGAAGCCGGCGATTACCGGCTTGAAGCCTCCCTGGCGGATGCGTTGGGAAACCCGATCCTGAGTTCCCTCGAGTTTGCCGTTTCGGCTCCCGAGAACCTTGGCTGGGATTACCGCAATGACGTGCAACTCGGACTCAAGCCCGACCGGCCGCGGTATTCCCCGGGAGACACCGCGAAAATCCTCGTGGAAGCACCCTACAGCGGTTTGGCGCTGGTCACGGTCGAACGAGATACGGTAATGCGCTCATTTCTTACACCGCTGGAGGGCAATGCTCCCGCCATTCAAGTGCCCATCGAACCCGGCGATGTGCCGAACGCCTTCGTTTCCGTGTCGCTGCTGAGAGGCGCTGAGGATTGTCCGCGCAGCATCAAAGAGCCGGACTATCGCGTGGGCTATTGCACGCTGAATGTTGAAGACCCGAACACCCGGCTGACATTGGATGTCCATTGCCAAACCACGAACTATTTGCCGGCTTCGACGGTGGAAGTGTCAATCAACGTGAAGAATGCTCTCAGGGAACCTGTGCCGGAGGCCGGGATGACCGTCTATGCGGTGGATGAGGGCATCCTGAGCATTACCGGGTAAACCATTCCTGACCCGCACGGCTTCTTTTATGCCCCCCTGCCTTTGCGGGTGGCGACCGAGATCTCCCTGCCCAACCTGATCCCGGAAGACGAGGATCAGCTACGATTCCACAACAAAGGCTATCTCGGCGGCGATGGCAGTGCCACCGAACGCGTCAGACGCAATTTCCTGGCCTGCGCGTTCTGGAGCGCGGCGGTGCGCAGTGACCAAGGGGGCCTGGCCACCGTCAGGTTTCCCGCCCCCGATAGCCTCACCCGTTATCGGATCGTCGTGGTGGCGCACGCGGACCGCCATCAATTTGGCGTCGGGCAGGCGGCCTTTGAGGTTTCCAAGCCGTTGGTGCTCTCACCCGCCCTGCCCCGCTTCGCAAACGTAACCGACACCCTGCTGGCGCGGGCGGTGGTGCAAAACCAGACGAGTCAATCAGGCGAGGTCCTCGTCTCCCTCGAACTCGACGATAAGGCGCGATCGCCGGGCGCTGAGACCAACCTGCTGGCGCGCCGCATCGCCATAACTCCGCAGGGCGCCGCCACGTGCGAATTCCCCGTCCAGTTCACGGCGGCTGGCAGGGCCTCATGGGTTTGGAAAGCCCGCTTCGTAGAATCTGAAACAAATTCTTTCACCGACGCGATGGCCACCGCGATGGAGATTGGTTATGTGACCCCGCGGCTGCGCCAGGTCATTGTGGACCACGCCGAGAACGGTGCAAATTTGCTCCAGAAGGCTGATCCCGCCTTGCTTGATGGCACGGGACAAATCACTGTTCAGGTGGCCAACACGCGTCTGTTGGAGGTGGCGGAATCCGTCAACAAGCTGCTGCATTACCCTTACGGTTGCGTGGAACAGACAAGCTCCAGTCTCCTGCCGTGGCTCGCCACCGCCAACTCCCCGATCATCCTCCCGCCGCCTGCTCACGATTCGGGGTCCGCTTCGCCCGCCACCGACCGCGCCATCCGCTCCGGCATCTCCCGCCTGTTTTCGATGCAAACCGATTCCGGAGGCCTCGCTTATTGGCCGGGCCAATCCGAACCCATGCCGTGGGCCAGCGCCTATGGGGCGCTGGTGCTGGCGATTGCCAGGAAGCAAAACGCCCCCGTGCCTGAGCCGGACTTTCAAAGATTGGTGAGCTATCTGAGCCAGCAACTGCGAGAAACCAACCGCGTGGCGCTTGATGCCGATTTCTCCTGCCTGACCCTTTATGCGCTCGCCATGGCCGGCTGTCCCGAGCCCGGTTACCACGAAAAATGCTTCAACCTGCGCGCCAGTCTGTCGGCCGAAAACCGTGCCCTGCTAGCCTTGGCCGTGCAGGAAAGTGGCGGCCCGGAAGCCATGGCAAGCGATTTACTGACCAGTGGGAACGCCGCCTCAACGCCATTCCAGGAGTTCGGCGGCCCGGCCCGCGAACGAGCGATTCAGTTGCTTGCCTGGGTGCGATTCCAGCCCCGCGGTTCAAAAATCGGCACCCTCGTGTCCGACCTCCTGCAAGAGCGCATCGAAGGCCAATGGTCCACCACCCAGGGGAATGCCTGGGCTTTGCTCGCGCTAACCGAATATGCCCGCCAGGTGGAGGGCCAACCGGCCCCCGCCCAGGGTGAGTTGCGCTATGGCGGAGTGCCCGTCTCCTTTCACCTGGACGACACCCATCGCGTGTTTGTCCATTCGTTCACCCTGTCGAACTCCACTGACGGCGCACGGTTGTCGCTGGCCTCGAATAATCAAACCCTGTTCACCACCGTAACGGTGGAGTCGCGTCCGGCCGTTCCGCCGCCCCGGAGGGCAGGACGCGGTTTCACCATTCACCGCGAGTATCAGGAACTTAGCGACCAGGACGAGTTCCTTGCGGCAGGCGAATTGCACGTCGGTGATCGCGTCCTGGTCAGTCTTCAAATCAACGTGTCCGACAAAGCACATTATGTGGTTGTGGACGATCCGTTGCCTGCTGTGCTGGAAATCGTGAATCCCAATTTCAAGACCCAGCAGGTCAGCGCCGGAGCACGACAGGCCCTTGCCTCGCAAAGGGATTTTGACTATTGGCCGGGTGATTTTCAGGAGGCCCGCCCGGATCGCATGTTGTTCTTTGCCAATGCCGTTGAACCCGGGACTTATCAGCTCCGGTACCTCGCCCGGGTCAGAGTGGCCGGCCAGGTTACCGCGCCGCCGGCCAAAGTAGAGGAAATGTATCACCCTGATCGGTTTGCGCTCGGTGAACCCGGAACCATCAAGGCCGCAGGCAGTGTGGCGCGCTAGCCCCGGTTCTGCTTCCACCGAACCCAGCGAAGAATCAAAGCCCAAGCCCGGGGTTGCTAATCCACACCCTTCAGACTCATTCCTTAACGGTGTTGGGGTCAGGAGTCAGCTCATGGAACCAGGAGCTTCCGCTGTCAGGTTAATTTAAACGCGCTCGCCGGGTCCAGGATGCGCGTCCAGCGTTCCTGTTCGGAGATTGGGATCAGCCCCTTCTGGACTTTGTTCCACCCCATCTCGCGCAAGGAGCGCCAGCCGACCTTGCGCGCCGCGTCGCGCAATTGCCCGGTCTTCAAACCGGGCTCGATGAGATCGGCAATCTGCTGGTTGAGAAGAAAGAACTCGTAAACAGCCACCCGTCCGCGGTGTCCTTTTTGGTTGCACTCCACGCACCCGGCGCCCTTCCAGGCTTTGACATCCGCCGCGGGAATGCGAAGGGCGGCAGCCATTTCTTCACGGACTTCCGGGAGAATGCCCGCATCCTCGGTGACGCAGTGGCGGCATATGCGCCGGGCCAGGCGCTGCGATATGCTGCACACCAGTGACGAGGCGATCAGATACGGCTCAATGCGCATTTCCAGCAAACGGGTGACGGCACTGACACTGTCATTGGTGTGCAGCGTGGAAAATACCAGGTGGCCGGTCTGCGCAGCGCGCACCGCGATCTCCGCCGTATCAAAATCACGGATCTCGCCGACGAGCACCACATCGGGGTCATGTCTCAGGACTGAACGCAGTCCGGCGGCAAAGCTCAAGCCGATCTGTTCACGCACCTGAATCTGCACCACCCCCTCAAGCTGGTACTCAATGGGGTCCTCGAAGGTAATGGTTTTCCGGCCCTCATCATTCGCCTGCGCCAGGGCGGTGTACAAGGTGGTCGTCTTCCCGCTCCCGGTGGGGCCGGTGAGCAACACCATGCCTTGCGGAAGCTGGGTGAGCTGCTGGAACACCGATTCCTGGGCGGGCTCCATGCCCAACTGGACCAGGTCAAGGTACAGGCTCTGCCGGCCCAAAATGCGCAGGCTCACCGCTTCTCCATACTTCGTCGGAACAATCGAGACGCGCAGATCGTATTCCTCATCGCCCGTTTTCATGGCGATG
>JBBQYD010000346.1:0-6073 GCA_038209025.1 Verrucomicrobiota bacterium
TGAAAAGCTCACGGTGTCGCCGGCGAAGACTGTATTCGTCACGTCCAGCGGTTCCGTGACGATCTCCGGCGGGACGGGCCTAACTGGCGCCGGAATGCCGTTCGTGCGGATTTGCTGAATTTCCGTCCATGTCAGCCGCCGGTTCCATTGCCCCACATCGTCAACGCTGCCACTGAGGAAGTTGCCGGTGGTATTCCGCACCAGCGCCCCAATTGAAGTGGTGTTGAGGAGCGTGAATGTTCCGGTGCGAGTGTAGGAGAATTCCGTCTCGTCCAGGACCCCGTCAATGTACAGCCGGGCGGTGCCGTTCTGATCCGTCCACACGATGTGATGCCACTGATCGTCAAAAACCGTCCGCGTGCTCCTTCGGGAGTTTACCAACGTGCTGCCGGCGTCGTTGCGAATGAGCACGACAAAGTTATCCAGGAATCCGCTCGCTTCCGTGAGGAAGCCAATCATCGGCGCTATGCCGTTCGTGGCGCCTTCGCAATACACCGCGCGGTTGGCTTGCACTCCAGCCTTGACCCATAGCGCGATGGAGTAAGTCGTATTGTTGTAAATCGGCAGGCCGCCGACGCGCGTGCCGCATTCTTCGACCCCGTCAAACATCAATGCGTTGCCAAACGGGCCGCTCACAAAGTTCCCGGAATCCATGTTCGTCAGGGCCATGTCATTGCGGCTGTAAAGGTCGGGAGTCATCGCCGGCACGCCCGTCGCCTCATCCAATGGCCAATCCGAAATCAGGCCGGCAGCGATGTCCGGCGCCGGATCCGGCAGCACCACCAACGCCGCCGAATTCGTAACCGAAGCGATGGGGTTGCCCACCACCACCGAAATCTGATTAGTGCCGGTTTCAGTCAAATAGTTCAGGACCAGCGTCGCGTCGGTCTGGTCGGTCAGCGCGATTCCGTCCTTCAGCCATTGATAAGTCAACGGACGGCTGCCAACACCGGCTGCTGAAAAGGTCGCACGATCTCCGAAGGGAATGGTGGTCGCAACCGGAGGTTGCAACAAGCTCGGCGCCGCCGGAGGAATCGGTGTCGGAATTCCAGCGGTCATGACTTCCTGAACTTCCGCCTGGCTCAACGGCCGCTCCCAAATCGCCACGTCATCAATGGCGCCGGTGAAAAAGCTGGCTGGCGTGCCGCGCGCCAACGCTCCGATGGTTGTCAAATTCAGCGCAAACGAACCCGTCGCTGCCGGAGTGTAATTGAAGTTGGCGGTGTCCAACACGCCGTCCACATACAGCTTCACCACCCCTTTGTTATCCACCCAGGCGATATGGTGCCAGGCGTTATTGAAGACAACCGACGCCGACTTGAGATTGTTAATGAGGGTGGCGGCAGTAGTCGAGCGGAGCAGGATACCGAGTTTGTTGCCATTCGCGGTCGGGTCGGTCTCCATGAACAGCAGCGGGTTGTTGTTGGTGGTGCTGCCCATGCAAAAGACGCTTTTACTTGCCGCCTGGGGCGAGCCTTTGACCCACAGCGCGATCGTATAGCCGCCAGGAGCCAGGTAGATGGGCAACCCGTCATTCACGGGCGATGTGGTGTGTGGTCTGCTCAGATACTGTGAACTGCCGCTGAAGGAAAACGCATTGCCGCGTTGCCCGGTCACGACGCTCGGGTTGTTGTTCACGGTCATGTCATTGCCGAAACCCAAATCCGGCGTTGTCCCTCCATTGTTGGCGTCCAGCGGCCAATACGAAACGAGGCCCATTTGCAGATCCGCTGCCCTCGCGGTTCCAAGGCATAGCGATATCAGAGTTGCGGTGACCAGCATGGGCCACGAGCGAGCAAGGCGATGGAGCGTCTTCATTAGATGGGGTCTCTCACAATTCAGGTTTATGGTTCTGGGCTCACTGTTTGTGAGCGTCATTTTGCGGTCTGGCCTTCTAAAATACTATTGCAATTTTTTTCATACTTTTTACACTTTTGAACATGACCGCCGGAGCGCGCCAGAAGAACGTCCTGCTCGCCTTGGGGCGCTACAATCCGCAACTGCATCAGGGCGTGGCGCGCTTCGCCGCCGAGCGCAATTGGCATCTCAATGCGGAAATGGCCTACTTCGGCAGGCTGCCCACGGGGTGGAGCGGGGATGGGATCGTCACCCTTCTCGATGTGCAGCAGGATCTCATTGACTTTGTGAAGGCGGTGCGCGTGCCGGTGGTGGATTTGTCCGCCATCCGCGAAGATGTGGTGTTGCCTCGCGTCGTCGGCGCTCATCATCTGATTGGCTGTTTGGGCGCCGAACACTTTCTCGAACGAGGCTTTCGCCATTTCGCCTGGTTCAGCACCCTCGATGATGCGGTCACCCGCCTGCGGCTCCGCGGATTCAACGACACGCTGGCCCGGGCTGGCTTCACCGCCGAGTGCTGGGTATTTCAGTTGCGGCCGGCCGTGCGCCGCGACGAATGGTCGGCCAAATGCGGTTTCCTGGAGGCACGGCTCAAAGCGGCTGCCAAACCAACCGCCGTCTTCTGCTTCCGCGACGCGGATGCCGCCAACGTCCTCGACGCCTGCGCCGACGCCGGCTTGGCCGTGCCCGAGGAGGTCGCCATCTTGGGCGCGGACAACAACAAGTTGATCTGCGAATCGGTTCGCGTGCCCTTGTCCAGCGTCAACCATGACTTGGAAGGATTAGGGTACGCGGGTTCAGCGCTGCTCGATCGGCTGATGCGCGGAGAGCCGGCGCCCAAGCGTCCGGAACTGATCCCACCAAAGGGCATCAGCATCCGCCGGAGCACAGAAGTGTTGGCTATCAACCACGAGCCGACACGACGAGCGATTCAGTTCCTCCAGGCCAACTACCGTCGATGCATCGGGGCCGAGGAGACCTCAGCGGCTGCCGGCTTGCCCCGTCGGCAGATCGACCGCTTCTTCAAAGAACACCTGGGACGATCCGTTTGCGAACATCTGGCCGTTCTGCGCCTGGCCCGCGCCAAAGAGTTGCTGCTCGACACGCCCCTTTCCGTCACCGACGTGGCCGCGCAGACTGGATTCAACACCCCGCAGTACTTCAACAACGTCTTTCGAAAAGCCACCGGCATGACTCCGCGGCGGTTCCGCCTGCAGCGCAGGCTTCGCTGATTGCCCGGGCCTCACGTTTCCCAGCAAGGCCAACGTCTCCTACACCCCTAAAGAAACAAGTGAAAAGACCTTGGTCCGTGGACAGATTGGCCCAGAGTATGGCCATTGCAAAAACTATGCGGTTATTCTTATGATTCAAGTCGAACCTTGTCTTCAATGGCCGTCCATAAACCGTCGTCTCCCCAAACTGCCCCCCGTTCACGTGTGGCTTGCGGCAAGCTGTCTGGTCTTTACCGTGACTTTTACGCCGTGGCGCGCGCATGCCGAAGGAGGCGTCTGGAGGCAGCGCGGTTTCGACGATTTCTCCCGCGGCACGTTTGGCAATGCCGGCCAGAATCTCTACGTCTCACGCGCCGGAATCTTGCAGCGCATCTTCCGCTTCGACCTCAATGGCGACGGCTTCATGGACCTGGTATTGTGCAATTCCCACGGCAAATTCGAAGCTCCGCCCGCCTACGTGTATCCTGAGCCGCTCGCCTCTCCCACGCGGCGGCTCGAATTGCCCGCCGATGGCGCCGTTTCGGGGGCCGTCGGTGACCTCAACGGCGACGGCTACGATGATTTGGTTCTGGCCACCGCCGACAATGGCGTCCGCCCGGATCTGAACTCCTACATCTACTTTGGCTCTCCCGAAGGCTTCAGCGAAAAGCGCCTGCTATTGTTGCCTACGCCCGGTTGTCTCGCTGCCGCCACCGGCGACTTCAACGGCGACGGCAAAGTGGATGTGGCCTTCCTTTTGACCGGCAATCTCCGTTTCTTCTACCAGAATGCGCTCGGCTTCGAGCACCGGCGCTTTCAGGATTTTCCCATGAACGGCTCCAGCTTGGCCGCCGACGACCTACTGGGCAACGGCACAACCGACCTCGTGGTGCGACTGACCAACGGCGCTGTGGCGGTTTATTGGGGCGGGACCAATGGTCTGACCACCGAAGGCTCTGTCTTGCTCCATACCCCGGCCGACAAGCTCGCCAAAGCGCCCTCGCCGGACGAAGACTTCCCCGCTTATATGGATTACATCCAGGAGGCAGGCCCCTTGGCAAAGGTGGTACGCATCGGCAAAACGCCGTATTTGTTCGCGACTGATCTCGAAGCGGTTAGGCTGGTTCCGGTGGGCCCGGACCGCGCTTTGGGTGAGCCGATTCGACTGGCCTGTCCGCTCGCACTGTCCATCGCCGTCGGCGATGTCAATGACGACGGTTTCCCGGACCTCGTTCTGGCCTGCCGACAAAAGGACGGCACGGCAGGGGAACGAAGCTGGATTTATTGGGGCTCCAACACCGGGTACAGCGAATCCAATCGCACCTCGCTGCCCAGCCGTCGGGCCTGCGACGTCGCTGTTACCGACCTCGATGGCGACGGCTACGACGACATCGTGCTCTGCCAGTACTTCACCGAGGATTACTGCTGCTCGACTTCGCTGGTCTATCGCGGCTCGCGCCAGCGTCAGTTCGGTCTCCCCGTCGAACTGGCCACGGCGGATGCCCGCTGCGTCCTGCTCGTCCACTCACCGGGAGCGCCGGCATCCTTGCCGACGCAGGTTGCCACCCACCACCTGCCGCAACTCGCATTCGTCAATCGCAGCCTCGGCGAAAAGTTGGGCAACCCCGACGCCTCCATCTTCTGGGGCAGCCGCAAAGGCTTCGACCCTGCGCGCCGGCAGGGGGTCGCCTCGTGGGGCGCGGTCGAGAATCTCACCGGCGACTTCAATGACGACGGCCGCCCAGACCTCCTTCTCGCCAATTGCGCCGAAGACTCGATTTCCAAAGACCCTGGCTCATACGTGTTCTTTAGCAGTGCCAAAGGATTTGCTCACGAACCCTCTCTCAAGCTCCCGACGACGCGAGCCCAAGGCGCCGCCTGTGCCGACCTCGACCGCGACGGCTTTCTCGACCTCGTCTTCTGCGGTTTCGAGAACCCCGACCTGCTCATCCTCCACGGCAACCCGCAAGGATGGGATACGCAGAACCCCCAGCGCATTCACCTCGAATACGACGGCGTGGTCTATAAAGACCCTCGCTGGGTCTATCTGGCCGACCTCAACGCTGACGGTTGGCTGGATCTCGTCGTGCCGATGATCCTGGCCGACCGCAGCCTGATTCTTTGGGGCGGTCCCCAGGGATTCAGCACGAACCGCTGCACCGCCCTCTCGGTCGAGCGGGCCGCTTGCGCTCGCGCCGCCGACCTCACCGGCAGCGGCTACCTGGACCTGATCCTCGGCGGCCACAAAGTCACGGTCACCGCACCTCACGATTCCTTCGCCTATATCTACTGGAACGGCCCGGACGGCCTTTGCCAGGATCGCCGCACCCAACTGCCCGCCGCAGGCATCAACAGCATGTCGATCGCTGACTTCAATAACGACGGCACCCCCGACCTGTATGTCGGCTCCTACCACGCCGGTCTCGAACGAGACACCGACTCGTTCATCTACTGGAACCGGAAGGGGCAGGGCTTCTCGGCCCGCGACCGCCAGCGCCTCTTTACCCACTCGGCGTCCGGTTCCTTGGCGGCTGATTTCAACGAAGACGGCTGGATTGACTTGGCCATCAGCAACCACAAGGTCGAAGGCGACCACCGCGGCTGGTCGGCCGTCTGGTGGGGCGGACCGGCCGGTTTTGATGCGCGCCACGTCACGCGCCTGCCCAGCACCGGGCCGCACGGCATCACCTGCATGACCCCGGGCAACCAGCGCGATGGCAGCCCCGAGGAATACTATGAATCCGTTCCGTTCGAACTCCCGGAGCACGCCCAAGCTACGGCGATAGCATGGGAGGCGGACGTGCCCACCAAAACCTGGGTCAAAGCGCAGCTCCGGGTCGCGGATACGCAAGGGGGGCTGGTCCACACCCCGTGGGTTGGTCCCAAAGGTCCGACAACGTGGTTCGCCAAGCACCAAGCGGTGCCCCACAGTTTGAAAGGCCGTTGGGTTCAGTACCGCCTTGCTCTCGGTGCTAAAAACGGCATTTCCAGCCCCCGGGTGCGCG
>JBBQYD010000347.1:0-6028 GCA_038209025.1 Verrucomicrobiota bacterium
GGGACCAAAGGCGCTCAAGCTCGGTACTGCAAACATCGGTGGCTACAGTCAATTCTCGATAAGTGGAACTTATATGCTGTCGAATCTCCTGCAAGAACTCACATTGGCAAAAGACACCTATGGCGGGACCCTCAAGCTGGATATTTCCGCCAGCCCGGCGCTGGCGGTGACCGATGCCTTCCCGCTTTTCAATGCCGGCAGCTATGCGGGGGCGTTCACCGAAATCATCCCGGCACCGGGCTTTGGCCTGGCTTGGAACACCAGCACATTGCTCTCGGACGGCATATTGCGGATTGCATCCTCCACGGTGGCCACCACCTCAACCAACATTGCCGGAGTGGTCACCGGGGGCGGAACGCAGCTGGAGTTGACCTGGCCGTCCGGCCACACGGGTTGGCGATTACAGGCACAGACCAACATGCCGGGCCATGGCCTCAGCACGAACTGGGTTGACGTGGCCGGCTCAACCGTCACCAACCGGATCGTTGCGCCTGTGGACGTGAGATCCGGCAGCGTCTTCTATCGCATGGTTTATCCGTAGTCCACCAGAATCTCCCACGACAACCGGGGGACGAGTCGGGTGACGAGAAGCTCGGCTCTAACGCAAATGATCAAGGCAACTAACCGACCGCAGGGCCAAAAAGTCCGCGGGTTCACGCTGATCGAATTGCTGGTGGTGATCGCCATCATAGCGATACTGGCGGCCATGCTGTTACCAGCCCTGGCGCGGGCGAAAGCTCAAGCCCAAAGGACCCAATGCATCAACAATCAGCACCAGTTGGGCTTGGCCTACAAAATGTACTCGGATGACGCAAATGACTATTATCCCACCCACAATGGGTGGGCGGATGTGGGCGGGCAGATGTCCACCAACCCGCTGACCGCCGCCAGGGTCTCGTCGTATAAGGGTGACACACCGCAAACCAACCGGCCTTTGAATCAGTATGTTGGTAACGTACAGACATTCCGTTGCCCGGCGGATAAAGGAGATAGCACACAGGACTGGACCAAGACTGCCTGGGAAGGCTGGGGCAATAGTTACCTTGTTGAATGGACCTACGACCAGTTTCTGGTTCAGCACGTCACCGGACGTCCCGGGGCCGGCACCTCGATCAAGGCATCCGAAATTGCGCGGCGTCCAGCGACCAAGTTTATTCAGGCAGATTGGCCGTGGCACTCCAACCGCGATCCGGGTGCCACCCAATCGGTTTGGCACAACTCGCGCGGACAGCGCCGCTGGGTCGTGATGTTCGGTGACGCCCACTGCGAATTCTTCAGGTTTCCCGCAGACTACGCCACTCGCGCTGGAAACGGATGGCCGCCCGACCCAAATTATGTATTTTGGTGAGCAGTTCCCCGATTGTGCCGCACGCTTGTGGTTAGGATGACGAGTCCCAGACAAACACCCCTGCCCCTCCGCATTTCGATTGAAACATCAACCCCGAAGCCCTATCTCAGAGCCAATGATTCGCCGAACCAACACCGAGCCGCATGCGTCCTCAAATAACCGATGGCTGGTGGCTCTGGCTCTTTTTTCTCTTTGCTATTGTGCCAGGGCGATGGTGATCGGGCCCTATGCAGTGGACCCCGACACGCTGCACTTGTGGCATCTGGATGAGAGCACGATTCCGGCGATCGATGTTGTCCCCGGCGGAACCAACCTCACCGCGCTGAACGGCACGGCGGCGCTGGGGGCGACTGCCTGCAGCGGGTTTGGCACGGCCTTGAATACCAGGGGGATGACGGGGAATGGCGGGGGGGTCACTGCGGGGCTTTCTGGCCGCCCCCTGGTGAACGGCACTGGTGACGATATGGAGATTTCATATGCCGACCCGGTCACCGGCGCTTTCACGGTGGAGGCATTGGTCCGCCTGGATTTCGATCCAACGACCTACAAAAGCGCCTCAAGCATGTTTATCGTCGCCGCTGAAAACGATGCGAGCATCAACCGTCCCTGGCAGTTTCGTCTTCGCTCCCCAGGGGAGACCACTTATACGGCTAATCCGAACGGGTGGCGGCTGGCCTTTGCCAACAACAACGGCAGCACACCCAACGGAGGCATCATCGAGGCGCCCGTGCCGACCATTGGACCCAATGCCATGGTCTCCAATGCCTGGTACCATTTGGCAGCAACCTTTAGCGGCGCCGACGGACAGCTCAAACTCTACTGGACGCTCATGCACCCGGATCGAATCGCGGCGAATGAGATCTACGCGGGGGGGATGGCAAACCTCAATCCGCTCGCTTCCGCCGCCTGCGACTTCGCCGTGGGACAGGTAGGCAGAGGGTCTTCGTCGCAGAACTTCGTCGGTTTGGTGGATGAGATCCGCATCAGCAGAATTGCGCGGCAGGCCGAGGACATGATGTTCCAGCCTGATTCGACCAATGCCGCGATTATTGCCGAACCACAAGGCGAGGCGGTGGAACTGGGGCAGCCGTTTTCACTGCGGGTGGTCGCCTCCGGCTTGACGCCACTAACCTATCAGTGGCGATTCAACGGCACGCCCTTGGCGGGGGCGACTCAATCCTCCCACAACATTCCCTCGTCCCTCTTTATCCATGCGGGGAACTACGACGTGATCGTGACCAACAGTGTCAGCTCCGTCACCAGTGCAGTAGCCACCGTTACGGTCACAGCTTACGAAGTCGTCATGCTGAGGGCGCCCCAAAGTGAAGTCGTGGATGTCGGTGAGCCTTTGAATCTAAGCGTGTCCGCCTCCGGTACCGGGCCGCTCCATTATCAATGGCGGATCGATGGAAAGCCCATTTGGGGGGCTACCCTGTCCCATTACAATCTTGCCTCTGCCCAGTTGGATGATTGGGGAGATTTCGATGTGGTTGTGACCAATGGCATCAGCATGGTCACCAGCGGTGTGGCCAATGTCTCGGTGGCGTCGCCAGGCATACCGAAACTGCACATTGCCCCCTGGGGAACACGTTTTCGGGTTTCGTGGCCGGTTCCAACCATGGATTGGACCCTGCAACGCGCGTCCGGCTCCCAGCCGCGGCTCGTCTGGGAGCCGTCGACCAATCCGCCTGGTATCAGCAGCAATCAATACGTTGTGACTCTGCCCACGCGCAGCGATGGCAGCCAGGAGTTCTTTCGGTTGGACGCAAAGCTTTACCCCACCCTCACCAACACGGTGATTCCCATTGATTGGTCCCGTTTCGCCGCAAGCGTTCCGACCGATACCAACGCGCAACTGGTCGCCGCGATTCTGAACAACGCCTGCAAATATGCGCTGAATACCTGGTGGCAGAACAAGTATGGCTCCCAGGACGCCTCCAATTATCTCAGTTTTGGCGGGCTCGGCGAGGCGCAGATCCGCCCGCCCGCCGTGCAGGCCATGGGGCTGGCCATCGCCATTCAGACCGGAGCTTACGATTCAACCCGCACGGGGAGGGCCGTCCCGGAGGCTCGGGAGCGGACGCTTAAGCTGGTTCGCTCGCTGGCTTATCGGCATCGCGCGAACCAGAGCGCCAGTGGCTGGGGCAATGATTGGCAATCGGCCCTTTGGGCCGGAGCGGCAGGCACAGCAGGCTGGCTCCTTTGGACCAACTTAGCGCCTGCTGATCAGGCTGGCGTGCAACGCATGGTCGAAAGTGAGGCCAATCGGTTTACTAACTACGCGGTCCCGTACTATCGCAACCGGGCGGGAACGTTGCTGAGTCCCGGAGACACAAAATCCGAGGAGAATGCCTGGGATGCCTCGCTGCTGCATCTGGCGATATGCATGATGCCGGCGCATCCCAATTCCACGGCATGGCGAAAAAAGGCGATCGAGTTCACGCTCTCGACCTATGCGCGCCCCTCGGATGTCAGCCGCACAAATATCTTCCATGGGCGGACGCTGGCTACCTGGCTCGAAGGCTCCAATTGTAATGAAGACGGCACCCTGCTGAATCACAGCCGAGTCCATCCTGATTACATGGCGGCGGGAAACTCCGAATTTCAACCAGCCCTTGTTTACTTGCTGGCGGGGAAACCGGTGCCCCAAGCCGCCTTCTTCAACTTCGAACATGTGTATCATGCCGTTGTGGATTTGGCTTTTGTCCCCGGTGAAAAACCCTATCCCGATGGCCTGACAAACTCGCTGCCGGGAGGGACGATCTACCAGCGGAGCGCCGCCGGGCAGCCCACCGGGGAGCTCTATTTCCCTCAAGGCAACGATTGGGGAACGCCGCACCCGATGAACGTCGCTTTGCTGGATTGCACCGCCGCCGCATTTGCCTTGGATGGGCTGGCCAGCATTCCCGCCCATCGGTGGGAAACTCAGCATGATCAATACATCCTCACGATGCAGTCGAGGTTCACTGACGGGCATACCTTCCTAAGCTCTTCGGAATTCAGCTACAGCGGCCGCGAAGAGTGGATCACCGATTTCGCCAGCCGGAGTTTACTAACCAAATGGCTGATCCATCAAGGACCGGTAACTGTCAGCAATCATTAGACCTGAGGGCCAATTGGACAAAGCCGGCCGGAACATTTTTGCCGCACCGCTTAAGGTTGACTCGGCTCTTAATTTTTTTGGAAATTCCTGATTGATTTCCGTCCGGACGCACGCCATCATGTTGACTCTGGTTCGGGGCGTAGCGTAGCCTGGCTAGCGCGCTTGTTTCGGGTACAAGAGGTCGTGAGTTCGAATCTCACCGCCCCGACCATTTTGTCTGCTTCCGGAAAGGCTCCAGGCGCTCCCACGGACAAGATATGGCGGACGATTCTGATTTCCAAACCGAAATGCAGGCCATCCACCAGCAGGTTGGCAGGTGGTTTGATGCATTCGTTGGGAGTCCTCAATACCAACCGTTGACAGAGATCCAACGGGAAAAGGCGCCGGGTATCATCCGGTTCTTTGCCGAATACAGTTTCAGCTATATTGGTGCGGCTCCGGAGCAATGGAACCGGGGCGTGCTTGAGGAATGCTGTCTCGAGATCCTGCCCAGAAAGATGTCAGCCGAACTCGCTTTTTTTCAAGCAGTAGCTCCGGTACTTGCGGCATTCTTGGATTTCCTGGCGAGCCAGAGTTGGCTGAGTAACGCTCGCGAACTGTCCACCATCGTCAAGGGGTTTCATAAACAGATCGTCACTGCGTCACAGGATGGGAGCAACTGGGGCCCGGCAAAGGCCTTCATCATGGCGGCTGAGAGGGCTGGCGTTAATACGTGCGACCAGCAGGCCATGAGTCAGTTTTTGGTCGAACACAATTTACGGCAGATCGTCCGGATGGAAGCCCAACAGGCCGTTCTCATTGCTCCGCCCACGTACGTGACTGCGCTGGCAACACCCTTTCGCCACGCCCAAACCAAGCCCGGCCGCAACGACCCCTGCCCATGCGGCAGCGGCAAGAAATACAAGAGATGCTGTGGCGCTTGAGCGTCCGCTTTGGGCTACACCGCGCGCCTGTCTGAAACCGCCTCTTCCGGCTTGCGGTCAATCCGCCATTTGATAACTGCAATGGACTTTAGCCAACAAGTCAGTGCGCCCTGCCGGGCGCACAAACAAAAAGGGCCGTCCCACCTGCGCGAGACGGCCCTTGAGTTATTAAAGCGCCCAAGTCTTACTTCTTAGCCTTGGGGGCAGGTTTCGCAGTTTCATCTTCCAAAGCCGCCTGGGCGGCTGCCAACCGCGCGACTGGCACGCGGAATGGTGAGCAACTGACATAAGTCAACCCGGCTCGATGACAGAACTTAACGCTCTCCGGGTCGCCGCCATGTTCGCCGCAGATGCCAAGTTTGATGCCTGGCCGGGTCTTGTTACCTTTTTCCACTGCGATCTTCATGAGCTGTCCAACGCCGGCCTGATCGATCGAAGCAAACGGGTTCTTCTTCACGATCTCCAGCTCGGTGTAAGACGGCAGGAACGATCCGGAATCGTCACGGCTCATGCCCAGGGTGGTCTGCGTCAGGTCATTGGTGCCAAAGCTGAAAAACTCCGCTGTCTGAGCGATTTCGTCAGCGGTCAAGGCGCCGCGCGGCACCTCGATCATGGTGCCAACCAGGTAATTCAGTTTGATCTTCCGCTCGGCCA
>JBBQYD010000348.1:0-6024 GCA_038209025.1 Verrucomicrobiota bacterium
TTTCGTTAAGCACCATGGTGACAACCGGGTGGCTGGCGGAGTTGAGAACCGCCGCAAATGGAGCCCCGGAATCCCGGACGAAGGAGAGAACGCTCAGATCGAAATCCGAAACGATCGGGGCGGCGAGTTGTTCGGGCGGTGGCAATGGGCCGTGGACGTTCAGTTTCCCGGTCTTGAGCAATACCCGCCTGGAACGTCCGATGTTTTCGACTTTGAGTTTGCCAAAGCGGGGAGAAACGGGAACGCGGTCTTGCCAGGCCGCAGTCACAGTCGCGGCAAGGTCGTGCAAATGGGATTCGATCCATTCAGGGACGCCGGGATACTCGCGGAAGTTGCTCAGACCGATTGTTTCCGGGGCCTGGTGCGTATGCGTGGCGCACAGCATGATTGATTCCGGCGCCAGCGGGATCCGCTTTGAGATCAGACAGCGAAGTTCCCGGGTGCAATTGCGCTTAGGACCCAGGATGGTGTTATCATACCCGATGGAATCGACGGCCAGGATGGCCAGGGAACGATGGCCATCCTCGACCACAACGGCACGGGCAAAGAGGTCGTCGTGGAGCGCCTTGAAAGGCGCGCATGTTCCGTTGCCGGAACTTGTCAGGTAAGGGACGGTCAGCGGCGGCGTCACTTTGGTTTTGGCGGTTCCCGCGCGGAGAGAGTTGGGCCTTGCCACACAAACGCCTGAGAAACCTCCGGTGGCCAGCAACGTGGCGGTCAGACCGCCCTACTTAATAAACTCGCGTCGAGACTGCATGCGACAAACATAGCATGAAAGCGGCCGACAACACAAAGAGAGCCCCTCGCCGGTTATGCCGCGTAATGTTTAGACACTTTGCGGACGGCTTTGGCCACGCCGGCTGCATCCGCGGTCAGCCCAGCCTGCGCGCCCGACTCACACCCTTTCCCACCGGGAAAGGCCCAAAGCAGACTCTGTGCGGCCACACGCATGCCCTTCGCGCCCTCCGCTGCTTCCAGTGCCTCGAATCCACTCTTGGCCAGCGCCTGAGCTATCGGCCGCCGAAATCCCTCTTCATCATCGATAATCAGGAGCTGGATGATGATGCTACCCCCTTTAACCCATGTAAACCATGGAACCCTGCAATCCTTTACCGCTTCAACTCTTCTGCCACTCCGGGTCCTTCCCGTCCAGGCAGCGGCGGACGGCCTCAAGGAGAGTGCGTGACGAGGCGGGCTTGCGGATGAAGTAGCTCCCACTGCGCCGGAAGAAGTCCGTGTTCTTGCCGATCACCTCCGCGCTGTAGCCGCTCATAAAAACGACCTTCAGCGCCGGCCTTTTTGCGCGCAGTTGCTCGGCCAGCTCGCGCCCGGTGATACCCTCCGGCATGACGATGTCGCTCAGGAGCATGGCGATTTCCTGCTCGTGGCTGCGCCACTGCTCCAGCGCTTCGCGGGCGCAGCCCGCCTCGTAAACCTTGTATCCGTGAGCATCCAGCACGCGCCGGGTGATCAAGCGCACTGCGTGGTCGTCTTCCACCAGCAGAATCGTTTCCGTGCCACGGGGGATGTCAGTGTCGGCCTGGGCCGCCGCCGCGGTCCTGGCCGGCGATGGGATGGCCGGCAGGAAAACCTTGAAGATGGTGCCCTGGCCGAGCTGGCTGGAGACCTCGACCCAGCCCTGGTGCTGTTTGACGATGCCATGGACGGTGGCCAGGCCCAGGCCGGTGCCCTTGCCCACTTCCTTGGTGGTGAAGAACGGCTCGAAAATGTGCGGCAAATGCTCGGGCGCGATGCCCGTGCCGGCGTCCTGGACCGTCAAACAGACGAACTCACCGGCGCACGCCTCGGGATGCGTCTGGGCATAAGCCTCGTCCAAGCGGACCGCCTCCGTAGTGATCAGCAGTTGGCCGCCGCGCGGCATGGCATCGCGGGCGTTGACGACCAGGTTGACGAGCACCTGCTCGATCATGCCGGTGTCGCCCTGGACATACGGCAAGTGGGCGGTGTAACGGCATTGCAGGTCAATGTGCTCGCCGATGAGCCGGCTGAGCATCTTGTTCAGTTCCGCGATGACGGTGTTCAGGTCCAGCGGCCGGGGCTGCATAACCTGTTTGCGGCTGAAGATGAGCAACTGGCGCGTGAGATTGGCGGCACGCTCGGAAGCGGCGATGACCTGCGTGAGGCCGCCGCTGACTTCCGGGCTGAGTTGGCCGGGATCCATCAGCAGGAGATCGGCATTGCCGCGGATGACGGCCAGTATGTTGTTGAAGTCGTGCGCCACGCCGCCGGCAAGCTGGCCGATGGCCTCAAGCTTTTGCGCCTGACGCAACTGTTGCTCAAGCTGCTTGCGATCGGTGATGTCCCGCATGACGGTCTGCACCGCCGGTTTGCCCCGGTAGCTGAAGGGAATACCCGTCACCTCGGCATCGAAGGCGGTCCCGTCCAGCCGCAAAATCCTCTGTTCCAGCAGCGGAGATATCCCTCGCTCCCCAATGTGCTGGATCCGCTGGCGAACGAGCTCGCGATTCTCCGGCGGCACGATGTCGAATACCGACCGACCGAGAAGCTGTCCTGGATTCCCGGCGCGCAGCATTTTCAGAACCGCCGGGTTGGCGAAAACGAACTTCCCCTCGCAGTGCAGGAAGATCGCATCGGGCGAGAGTTCAATAAGCGACCGGTAGTTGGCTTCGCTTTCGCCCAGCGCTTCCTGGGCGCGAATTCGCGTCAACGCGCCGCCACAGTGGTCGGCCAGCGTTTGGAGGGTTTCCAGGCCCCGCTGGTCGTAGGCCTTGGGGGTGTAACTGTGAATGGAGAGAACGCCGATGACCTCCGACCCGTCGCGGACGGGAACGAAGAGAATAGAGGCGGAGGGGCGCGCCTTGTTGCCAAACGGCGCGCTGCCGGGCGTCGGTTGGTCCGGCTTCTCTTTCAGGATCAACTGTCCCCCTGCTTCAATGACGCGCCGGGCGAGCGGGGAAGGCGGTGAGTGATTATAGGGGGCGCTGCCCTCGATGCGGCGGCCATCCACCGTGTCCCGGCTCAGCACGTGGTCCATCAGTTTCTCCGTGGATGAATACAAGGAGAAGCTGCACGCGTCCCAGCCGAGCAACTGATCGGCCACCCCAACGATGATTTCGCCCGCCTCCCTCGCCGTTCTGGCGGCGCTCAGCCTTTGGCCGAGATCGGCAAGGGCCGCAATGCGCAGCTCCGAGTGTTTGCGCGCGGTAATGTCGCGCACTATTCCGATGGTGCCGATCATTTCGCCTCTGGTGTTTCGTAGAGGCGCGTTCGATTGTGCAACCCAGAATGACCGTCCCGTGCGTGGGGAATCGTATGGGAACTCGATTAGTTCGACCCGCTCTCCGGCCATCACCTTCTTCAAATTGTCCATGATGCCGCGATCTTCCAGGAAGGGGAAGATCTCGAGCGGGTGATTCCCCAAGACCTCCTGGGCCGGGTAGCCCGTGAGCCACTCCATGAACGGATTCCAAACCTGATACTTCAGATCGCGGTCATAGACCACGATGCCTTCCTGAGCGCTGGTCACAATCTGCTGGCTGAATTGGCTCGACTCCCGCAGCGCCTCTTCCGTCCGAATACGTTCCAGCGCGCCACCGCAGTGGTCCGCCAGGGCCTGCAAGGCCTCCAGGTTGCGCTGGTCGTATGCCTTCGGCGTGTAGCTCTGAATGGACATGACGCCGATGATCCTTGTCCCATGATGCACCGGCACGAACATGAGCGAGGCTGAAGGGCGGGTGTCGTCGCCAAAAGGCTGAAGGCCTGGAGCGACGGCCGGCGGCGGCCCACGCAGGCTCGACGCGGCGTCAGGCTCACCCGGTCCGCCCAAGGGCTCGAGGCAGCCCTCGCGCAGGATCAATTGGACCCCTTCCGTGACGACCTTCCGGGAAAAGTCGGTCAGCCTGGTATTGGAAGCGTCGAGCGAAACCTCCACCCGCTTGCCGCCAATCGTGTCCATCACGAGCAGGTCCACCGCCGTGTCGTCTTCGGGCGAGTAGAGTACCAGGCTGCACGCGTCCCAGCCGAGCAACTGATCGGCCACCCCAACGATGATTTCGCCTGCTTCCCTCGCCGTTCTGGCGGCGCTCAGCCTTTGGCCGAGATCGGCGAAGACCGTAATTCGATTCTCGGCCCGCCGACGTTCGGTAATGTCCTGAATGACCGCCAGGAACACCGGGTCGTCGCCGTGGGCGAAAAATTGCAGGTGAACCTCTATGGGGTATTGGCTGCCGTCCGCGCGGCGGTGAACGGTCTGGAAGACCTGCTCGCCTTTGTCCCCGCGTCGCAGCGGCTCGAGGCGTTGCGCGAAGGCTTCGGCGGTGATCTCCGGTTTCAAGTCCAGCGGCGTCAGTTGTCGCATTTGCTCCAGGGTGTAACCCAGGTTCGCCAAGGCACCGTCATTAACAAACCGGAAGCGCAGGGTGTCCGCGTCGAACAGGTAAACCTCGTTGAGGCTGGCGCGGATGGTGTCGCTGAGCAGAGCCTGCTCCTGCTCCGCCCGGATGCGCTCCAGCGCCCCGCCACAGTAGTCGGCCAGGGCTTGCAGGGTTTGCAGGTCCTTCTCAGTGAAGGCGTTTAGGGCGTAGCTCTGGATGGACAACACGCCGACGGTCTGGCCTTGCCGGCGGATGGGGACGTTCATGAGCGAAGCGGACAGGCGGGAAGTGTCTCCGAACATGACGGTGTCGGAAGCCGGCGCGGAGGACTGCGGGCGCAGGGTCAACTCCGCGCCTTGCGTCATGATCCGGCGCATGCGGGATGTGAGCTTGGCGCGGGTTCCGCTGGGCGGCACTTCGCGCCGTTCCTCAGCCACGAGGTCCACGCACAACACGGTTTCCACCTTCTCGGCGGCGAGCGAGCACACCTCGAACGCGCCGGCGTCCCATTGCCAGAGCCGATCCGCTACCGCGAAAATGCTCCGGCCAACCTCCGTCGGAGTCCTCGCTTCGCTGAGCCGGGCCGCCAAAGAATGCAGGGTTTCCCGGATCGCCTCCGCCTGCTTGCGCTCGGTGATGTCCTGGATGATGCCCAAAGACCCCGAGTACTTGCCATCGGCGCCAAATAACGAGATGGAAGCATCTGAAATCCAACGGATTTCCCCGCTCCGGGCCCGAATCCGATGGTCCACCCGCCAGTTCTTGAGCTCACCGGCGATGGTCCGGCGGGCGACCTCGGCCAAGGGAAGACCCGCCGCCTCTCCGAACAGCACCGTTTCGAGGATAATCTCCTTCCAGACGCTGGAAGTGAGCTCCGATGGCGCGTAGCCGGTAAGGTCCTTGATCCCTTCACCCATGAATACATACCTGCCGGAAACGTAGTCCTTCTGGTATGGGATGGCGTTGGCTGCGACGATGGCGCGCTGATATTGCTCGTGGTTGCGTTCCAGCTCTGCCTGCGCCTGCTTGCTCTCGGTGATGTCTTGGTAAACACCCAGCAGCCCGCAGACGTTACCGTCGGGCTCCTGCAAGGGGACTTTGCTTGTGTTCAGCCAGATTGTGGCGCCCGTGGGGGTGGTTTGCGGCTCGACGATGTTGAGCTTGGGGCGGCGGGACTCCATGACTTGGCGGTCATCCGCCCGGTAGCGATCCGCCTGCTCCCGCCAGCTCATGTCGTGGTCGTCCTTGCCCAGGAGTTGCCGCGGATGGCTGTAGCCGGCATCGCGAGCGAGCAGGCTATTGCAGCCGAGATAACGGAGATCCCTGTCCTTCCAGAAGATCCGGACCGGTATGGACTCGATGATCAATTGCAGCATGTTCCGGGATTGGTCGAGTTGCTGAATACTGTCCTGCAACTGCTGATGTTGCTCGATTAACGCCTCCGCCGCCCGTTTGCGCTCGGTGATATTGTGCAGGACACAGTGCGTTTGCTTGAAGTCGCCGGCGGCATCGCGAGCAATCAGCCCGTCAATGCTGGTGGAAATGATGGTGCCGTCCTTCCGCACAAAATCGAAGTCCACCCCATGCACTGCGCCGCAGGCCAGGAACCTGGGAAAACGCTCCCGGAATAGCTCAGCCTGGCCCGGCGCCAGGAAATCACCAAACCAGC
>JBBQYD010000349.1:0-5999 GCA_038209025.1 Verrucomicrobiota bacterium
CGCGGCCGGACGTCCCTCGATCAGAGGCGAGTAATCCACCGGACAAACGCGGGCCGCCGCGGCAATCATGGCTTCGGCAATCGAGGGCCGGGCGAGCGGATTCAGCTCATAGAGATAGAAGCCATGGGACTCCCAGTCTTCGTGCAAGCAGAGGCATACGTCGAATTGAGGTTGGCGCTCCAACCACTGAATATGCGCCCGCGTTTCGGCCGACTTGGGGTGGCGGTATTCCCGGTTCAAATCCAAGCCCGACGGATTCCACCGACTGTTGAGGGCGAAGGCGCGCGGATTCAGACAGGGGCAGAAATGAAGGTCCAATCCGGCAGGCCATTGGTTTTCGCGGAGCAACCGCAAAGCGGCCAGCGGACCGGCAGGTTCGTCGCCGTGTATCCCGGTTGAAAGGTAGATTGAGGCGCGCGACTGGGCCGCCATTCGCGTCAAACCCAGCAACCGCTGGCCATCGTGATCCAGGAAAACGTCAATGGTCCACTGGTGCTCCCGGGCTGCCGTTTCTATTTGCTGGAGCACGTCCGCGATGTCGATGCACTCGCCGCGATAGCCCCCCTGGTTTTTCCCGGTCCTCACCCACGCTGAACTCATCAGGGACTTTCGCCAATTCAGGGTTGGTCGGCAAGTGCCGCATGCGCTTCTGCTTCGGGCGCGGCTCCCTTCCACCTCGGGTCCAACCCCAGGTCGCGAATCATCCGCAAATCCCGCTCCACCGGTTGATTCACGGTTGTCAGGTAGTTGCCAACCATCAGCGCACTCGCGCCGGCCATGAAAATCATGCTTTGGAGATCTCGCAGGTTGACCTCCCGCCCGCCGGCCACCATGATCTCGGCGCGCGGCAGCACGAAGCGGAAACACGCGATCATCTGCAGTACCTCCAGCGGCGGCATTGGTTGCTGTCCGCCCAAAGGGGTGCCGGCGATGGGGTTCAGGATATTGATAGGCACAAACTGGGCCTCGATACCTCGAAGCGCAAAAGCCAGGTCACACCGGTCTTCCCGGGTTTCACCCATTCCCAGGATGCCGCCCGAACAGATCTTGATGCCGGCGTCCCTCAAATACTGAATGGTCTGAAGCCGTTCCTCGTAGGAGTGCGTGGTGCAGATTTCCGGGAAAAAGCGGCGCGAAGTCTCCAGGTTGTGGTTGTAACACTCCACTCCCGCCTCGGCCAACCGCTGGGCGACGACGCGATTCTTGATGATGCCCAGGGAGGCATCGGGCCGGGTCTTCCCGCTGGCTTTCATCTCGCTGAACCGCGCGCACAACTCGTCAAGCACCGGGCCTTCATCCAATCCGCGCCAGGCGGCAACCAACCCCAGGCCGGTCACATGGTTGGCTTTAGCTTCATCCTCCGCCACGCGGATCGGCTCCGGATCAATCACCCCATAACGCGGGGACGCCGTATCGTAGGAAGCCGATTGCGCGCAGAAACGGCAGTTCTCCGAACACCCGCCCGCCTTGATGTTCACGATGGAGCAGAGGTGAATCCGGTTGCCTTTGAAGTGCTCGCGAATCCGGTTGGCGGCCGCCAGCAATTCGAACACATCGGCACTCTTGTCCAAATGGAATAGGAAGTGCGCGTCGGCGCGGGAAATCTCCTGGCCGGCAATAACAGCGCGGGCGAGCGCGGCTGTGCGTGATGAGACAGTTGCGTCAACTGAACAGTCGTTCATGGTTGACAGCATAGCAAAAGCCGGCTGCCGCACAAGCGTTCCTTGCCAGGCACAGCGGTGCTGAGAATCAATAAACGAGCAGGCCGAGAATATCGCCTTTGGAGATGGGGCCGTAGCAGCGGCTGTCCGCCGAGTTCATGCGGTTATCGCCCAGAACGAAGAATTGGTTGGGGGCGCATTTGAAAACCTGCTCGCGGCTGCCGGCATCCGGATAGGTGGGGGTGCCCTTGGGCAGGTACGGCTCGTAGAGAGCGGTTCCGTTGATGAACACCCTGCCTCCCCGAATCAAGACCTCGTCACCCGGGCGCGCGATCACGCGCTTCACCGAGAAACCGTGGTCGCCCGGGTCGCGCAGGACAACGACATCATTTGGCTGGGGAGTCCGCAGATAGAAAGCGAAGCGGTTGAGGAGGTAGAGCTGCGAATGCCGCAGAGTTGGCGTCATGCTCCCGCCGATGACTTTAACGGTCTGTAGCAGAAAGTGGGTGATGAGCAGGTAGCAGGCAAAGGTAACCACGAAGATGGCAATGATGCGGAGCACTGCCTGAATCGCGGCCTGCACCTGCAATCGTTCCGACCCTGGGCTCAACCCCACCGACTGGGAGCCGCATTGTTCACTGGTTGTCATGGGCATCTGCGCATTCATCGCACCTGCATAATCGCGCTGCCAGGCGCGCGCAACAAGAGGAGAGAATACTGACACCGGACCGGAAAACTACGGGGTGGGTGCTGAAGGCTAGCAGAGAGCGCCCGGCTTTGGCGAGGCGGCTCCGGGAGGTGTTGCGGGGGATCCGGAGGTCTGCATGGTTGCCGCGCGAATGGCCTCCCGCAGATTCTCCAGCAGAAAAGGTTTGGGCACCAGGTAATCGACGCCCGGCAGCGGGGTGCGGGAAGATTGCAGCACCTCAGCGTAAGCGGTGATCATGACGACGGGCTGGCCGGGTGTGAGGATCTTGATCTTCGCCGCCAGTTCGTCCCCTCGCATACCAGGCATCAGGTAGTCAATGAAGACCACATCAAACGAGCCGGTGGCCAGAAGTTCCAGGGCATAAGCCCCGTTGCCGGTGGTGACGACTTGATGTTTGTCGAACTCCAACAACATTCGCACGGCGTCGCAGACGTGTTTCTCGTCATCGACTACCAGGATGCGCTTGGGCGCAATCGTCGCGGCTGGCTTGGTTCCACTCAATTCGCCTCAAGGCTAGGCTGATCATGAGCAATTGCACAATAACTTTCTAATCCGAGAAGTTACGGAAACCTGCGTCCGTACAACGCTTCAGCCAGGGCCCCGGAGAGGCATGAGCCTTCAGACGCCCGCCGGGACATTCCGTTCCACCATGCCCTTGGAAATCGCATAGCGGGTCAACCCGGCCACATCGTGGATGTTCAGCTTGTTCATTACCTGCTGCCGATGTTTCTCGACGGTTTTGATGCTGATGCATAGCTCCGCGGCGATCTGCTTATTGGAAAAGCCCTCGGCAATTAGTTGAAGCACCTCAGCCTCCCGGGAAGTGAGTTCGCCGGGCCGGCGGGAGGATTGGCCACTGGTGAAGGCTTCGCGGCATTGGTCACGGAGTCGTTTGGCGATCGTTGGGCTGAAGTAGGCGTTGCCCCGGTGAACCTCGCGAATCGCTTTTAACAGATCGTTCGCCGCGGTTTGCTTGATCAGGTATCCAACGGCTCCGGCCTGCATCAACTGCTGCACGCATTCGTCATCACCATAGGAGGTTAGCACCAGAACCTTCGCGGTAGGCACCAGCTTCAAAATCTGTTTGGTAGCCTCCAATCCGTTGAGTAGTGGCATCGCGACGTCCATCACCACTACATCCGGGGGGGTCTTGCGCGCCAAGACCACCGCCTGCCGTCCGTTCTCCGCTTCACCCACCACTTCGATGTCCTCCTCGGAGGAAAGCAATGCGCGCAATCCCTGGCGCACGACGGTGTGGTCATCGACCAGTAAAACGGCGATTTTTTTCATAAGCATCAGTTGAGGAATATGACGCAAACCGACCCCATTAGAATAGGGTCAATGCCCTAGAAGAAGTCAAGGCTTATTCTACCTTCCCGCCAGCCACCAGCGCACCAGTTGCTGGCCCCCGAAAAGCCAAAGCACGGCGGCCATCGCAATGTACGGGCCATACGGCAACCGCGATGACCAAGCCTGACGGCCCATGGCGATCAGCGTCACCCCCACGATTGAACCGATCAAGGAACTGACCATGAGCGAAAACACGACTGCTGGCCAGCCGAGAAAGGCGCCGATGGCCGCCATGAATTTGACATCCCCCAATCCCATGGCCTCGCGGGGGAGCACTATTTCCGTGCTCACTGCTTGCAGATAAGGCACCTCGGAGGGCACAAATCGGTCCTCCCCAATCTGAAGCAACTCGGGATTCAAGCGGACCAGGGTGTCGAAATAGCAGCGATCCACCATTTCCACCGAGCGAGCCTTGATGAATATGGTGTCAGAGGCGCGGTAAAAGATGTCTTCGTAGGGAATTTCCTTCTCGGGCAGGCAAACGGCAGTGTCGGTGAACACAATGCGCGCGTTGGCCGGGAGGGCGATCTTTTGCCGGCCAAAAAGCAATTTGCCCAAACGCAGGATCCCATAGACCAGGCCACCGCCCATGGCGGCGCCCAGGAGGCTGGAACTTAGGGAACCCGACAGCGAAACATGGCCATGCAACGGGGGATAGACGAACGAGCAAACAAAACCGGCCAGCATGCCGCCCACCGTAATCCCATCCGGAATGATGAAATGCTCAAAATCGATAAAGGTGGCCGCAATCAAACCGGCGCACACAAAGGCATAAATCAGCGCCAGCCAAGGGGTCACCGGCCCAAACCACAGCCAGCATGCCAGGAAGACCAGGCCCGTCAGCAGTTCGACCAGAAAGTAACGAATGCTGATAGGCGCTGCGCAGTTGCGGCAATTGCCCCGCAGGAACAACCAGGTTGCCAACGGCACATTGAGATACCAGGGAATCGCGTATTTGCAGTAGGGGCAGTGGGAGGGCGGCGAAACGACGCTCAAACCCAGTGGGAGGCGGTAAATGCAAACATTTAAGAAGCTGCCCACCATGGCGCCAAAAACGAAGACTGTGACGGACCAAAAATGGAATGGCACAGCAAGCCAGTTTGCGCGATTGAATACAGCCTCAACCATAAATGGTTTTTTGCAGCGCTTCCCGCATGACTTGCAGGGGAGCGGTTTGCCCGGTCCATAACTCCAGGGCTTTGGCCCCCTGGTATAGGAGCATGCCCAGTCCGTTGGCCGCCCTCACGTTCGCCCCCCGGGCGGCGCGGAGCAGCGGGGACTCAGCCGGACGATAAACCATGTCGTAAACCGCGCCAGCATCTTTGACCTGGAACTTGTCCGGCGCGAACGGCAGCGGGTCATCTGCTTTCAGCCCCAGGGACGTGGCATTGAGGACCAAATCAACGCCGCCCTGCGGATAGCCCACCACGGCCCGCGCAGACGGGCAGGCGCGCGTGATCTCGTCCGCAAGTTCGATGGCCTTGCGCTCGGTCCGGTTAACCAGGTAGAGAGTATGCACATGTTCCGCGGCCAACTTCAAGGCGGCTGCCCGCCCGGCCCCGCCGGCGCCAAGCAGCAGTACCTTTGCGCCAGCCAACTTCAACCCGAGGTCTTCCTGCAAGGCCCGCACGATGGCATCCGCGTCGGTGTTGAACCCTTTTGAACGAATCCTCGCCGGCACCTCGGAAAACTCCCCTAGGGGGCGCCATTCAGCCGCGGTCCCCTGCCCTTCAAAACAAATGGTGTTTACCGCCCCCCACCGGCGGGCAGACTCATCAAGCGCGTCCACCATGTTTAAAGCCAGAACTTTATGAGGCACGGTCAGGTTAAGGCCCAGGAAGCGCATGGATCTGGCGCCGGCAATCGCGGCCGCCAGGTCTTGAGGATCCACTTCGAATGCCAGGTAGCGCCAGTTCAAACCCAAGGCGTCCAAGCCCGCGTTCTGCATCGCAGGCGATGCGGAATGGCGGATCGGAAAGCCGTACACCGCGCAAATGCGCGTCCCGGCGTCTATGCTGAGTGAACCGAACACGGGTGCTTTATAGGGCAAGCGTCGGCGAAGATCAAAGGATAATCTGGCGGCTACTCATGCCGCAACGCCTCCACGGGGTCCATGCTGGCGGCGCGGAAGGCGGGATAAAGGCCAAACACCACGCCGACCAGGGCGGAAATCGAAAAGGCCAGCAGCGGCGCCCATAAGGTAACGATGGTCTTCATGCCCGCGGTGTAGGTGACGATAAATGGAATTGTAATCCCCAGCAGCACACCGAGTACCCCCC
>JBBQYD010000350.1:0-5992 GCA_038209025.1 Verrucomicrobiota bacterium
GTATCTTCATACCCTTCGGGGTGAGGCGCGCAGCATCGACGAGGCCGTGCGGCAACTGTTGACATTTTCTCTGGGGGATGAAGAATATGCCCTGGACATCGAAATGATCAATGAGATTATCAAGCCCCGGGACCTGCGCCAGATGCCTTCCAGCTTCGAATGCTTCCTGGTCGAGACGGAATTCTGGGGCCAAATGACCGATCCCAACCTAATGGTCGAAATCAGCCCCAAAGACCTGGCCGACCTGATGGCCGCCACCAGCTTCCATGTGGGCGAGGTTAATCGTAATCCGTACCATGTTTTGCTGCCGAGCTGGATGCTGGACAACGTGCGGCGGGGCGGCGAGATCGTCGGTGGCCAGGGCGGCGCCGTGCCCGATTTCCTTTATGCGGCGCTCTACCGGCTCCGGAAGTGGTCCGGGGGTACGGTGGTCAACGTTCAGGATGGCGGACGCCAGGTCCCGGCCACGACGAACATTGGCGAACTGTTCAAAGGTTAGTTGGCTTTCCGTCACGGCGGGGCTGGCTTCCAGTCCCGCCGTCCCCTACCCTCCCCTCGCTATGGATCCAAAATTCATGCGCGAAGCGATTCAGTTATCGCTCGAAAAAATGCGCGCCGGCGAAGGGGGGCCGTTCGGGGCGGTGGTGGTGCGGGAGGGCCGCGTCATCGGCCGGGGCTGGAATCGCGTGCTGGGGTTGAACGACCCCACGGCCCACGCGGAAATCGTGGCGGTCCGCGAAGCCTGCCAAGCCCTGCGGAATTTCAGTCTCGAAGGGTGCGAGCTTTACACGAGCTGCGAGCCGTGCCCGATGTGCCTTTCAGCCATATACTGGGCACGCATCGGCCGCCTCTACTATGGCAACACCCGCAGAGATGCCAAACGCATCGCCTTCGACGACGATTGGATCTATCGAGAGGTGGCGTTGCCGATGCGCCAGCGCCAATTGATCATGCGTCCCCTGCTGCGCCGGGAAGCGCAAGCCGCTTTCCTCGAGTGGAAGCTGAAGCCTGACAAAATCCCGTATTGACGTTCCCGGGCAGGCGAGCCCGCTGCCCGGTTTAGCCCGCGGGAACCGGTCGATGGCGGGTAAACAGTAATCGCAGGCTGTTCATCACCACGATCACAGTGCTGCCCTCGTGACCGATCACCCCGAATGTCAGGGGAATTTTTCCGAGCAGGGCGAACGTCACCAGCACGGCCACGGTTCCGAGCGAAACCACGAGGTTTTGGCGAATCACCATGCGGGCTCTTTGACTGAGGCGATAGGCAATCAGGAAGTTTTCCAACCGGTCATGCATCAGCACCACATCCGCCTGCTCCAGGGCCGCATCTGAACCACGCGCCCCCATGGCCACGCCAATGTGGGCCGCCGCCAGGCTGGGGGCGTCGTTTACCCCATCCCCAACCATGGCCACGAGCTGGCCTTGGGCGGTCAGCTCACGGATGACGTCCAGTTTCTGGTCAGGGCTGAGTTCAGACCTCACCTCCTCGATGCTTAGCGCTTGTTGGAGGCTGTCGGCCGAGGCCTTGCGGTCGCCGGTCAGGACCAGCGTACGCAGCCCGGCGGCGCGCAGTGCGTCAAGGGTCTGCCGCGCCTGGGGGCGAATGTCGTCACGCAGCACAATCCGGCCGAGCAGTCCGCCACACCCCACCCAAACGGCGGAAAACCCGGCGCCCGACCGGGACACCCCATCGATAATCCGGCCATAGGCCGTGGTCCGCACCCAATCGCGCCGGCCCAGGATGCATTCCTCACCTTGATGGCGGCCTTTGAGTCCCTGGCCGGTGACGGATTCAAAGTTCTCCAGATGCAACGGTTCCAACCCCTCGTGTTTCCCATAGCGGGTGATCGCCCGGGCCAGCGGGTGATGGGAGAGACGTTCGAGAGAAAAGGCCATTTGCGCCACTTCCCGCTCCCGTCCGGGGGGAAAGCTCTCGATCTTTTCCACCCCTAACTCACCGGTGGTCAGGGTCCCGGTTTTATCCAGCGCCACCGCGGTGGTCTCGGCCAGTTTCTCGACGGCCGCACCGCCGCGGAAGAGAATCCCGTGTCGCGCGCCCCAGGCGATGGCGGCGAGGACGGCGGATGGAATGGAAAGCACCAGGGCACAGGGAGAGGCCACCACCAAAAGGGTCATGGTGCGGTAGAACGCGCTTTGTTGCTGCTCGTGCGGGGCCAGCGGCGGCAATCCCATTCCCAGCCACCAGACAAAGAACATGGCGAACGAGAGTCCCAACACCGCATACGTGTAATAGGCGCTGAACTGGTCGGTGAATCGCTGGGAGGGAGCCTTGTGCTTCTGCGCCTCCCGGATCAGCCGGATAATCTTTTGCAGCGCGCTCTCGGAAGCCGGCCGCAACACGGAGGTTTCCACCGCACCCCAAAGATTAATGGTGCCAGCCAGCACGGTATCGCCGACCGCCTTTTCCACCGGCACCGCCTCCCCGGTGAGATTGGATTCATCGGCGGCGGTTTGTCCTTTCAGAATATCGCCGTCCACGGGGAATTGGGAGCCAGGCTTGATCAGGAGGCGCATGCCCGGCTTGAGGTTTTCCACGGGTACCTCGGTTTCATGACCCTGGGCGTCAACCAGCGTGGCGGATTTGGGCGACTGCCGAAAAAGGGAGCGGATTTCCCGTTGAGTGCGCCCCATGGCATAATGCTCCAAGGCGCCGGAGAAGGAGAAGAGGAACAGCAGCATGGCGCCCTCGCCCCAGGCGCCGATGCTGGCGCTGCCAGCGGCCACGGCCAGCATGAGGAAATGCACATCGATGATCCGCTCGCGCAAGCGCTCCCAGACTTCCCGCGCGGTAAACCAACTGCCTGCCAGGTAAGCCAGCAGAAAAGCGGGCACGGACCAACTCCCCGGCTCCAGCGCCCACCCGGCCAGCCCTGACAATCCGCAGAGAGCCGCTCCCGCCAACTGTGGCTTCCATTCATCATCGGGATGATCCTCATCGAGAAGTTCGATCTCGCGGGGGACAACCTTTGGCCAGGGCACATCACGCCAGCGCCAGAATTTGGGAGCGGTGGGACAGGTCACCCGGGCAATGGTGGTCGCCCCCGCTGCTTGTCGAATCTCAATGCGTTGCCGCTCAAAATCGGACAATGGCTGGCCACAGGTGCCGCAGTTGTCCTGGCCGGCCAGCAGGTTGCACCCCCCGTGGGCAGCCGAGCGTTTGACCGTTTCGGTGATTTCCGCCGTGATGCGGGAGACATCCGTCTGGCCCAGGGTGGCCATCGAAATAGTCTGCTGCTGCCGGTCCACTGTAACGGCCTCCAGGCTGGGATTGGTCGCCAGCGCCTCCGCCACGGAACGCGCCAGGCACTTAGCTTCCTCGGAGGTCGTTTTGGGCGTGCTGGGTTTCATCTCTTGTTACCACTGACAACATAACCTCGCAGCGGCGTTGGGGGCAAACACATTAGCGCAGGAGGGCCTGCCGCCCCCCCGGAACCGCCTGAACCGGGCATCGGAGTGGCGCGCTTTCCGCGCCATCACCCATTGCATTTTCTTTTTTTATGGTTTAAGTGAAACAGGCGCGGGCGTCCACTGCCGGGAGGGGTGCAAAATAAGTTGCTTTTTTAGAAGCAAATATTGACCTGCAACATTCCGTATGCATACTTTGCGCCCGGCAACGAGGGCATCCCCGCCTTTCCGCGCAAATTGAAACAGAACTATGACTACTGAAATCGGCAAACCAAATACCCAAAACCCCACCGTTCTGGCGTGGGTGGAAGAGCAAGTGAAGCTCTGCCAACCGGATAAAGTTTACTGGTGCAACGGCTCCAAGGAGGAACGCTCCGAAATGCTGGCCCAGGCAGTCAAGGAAGGCATTCTAATCAAGCTCAACCAGGAGAAACTTCCCGGTTGTTATTACCACCGGTCCAATCCAAACGATGTCGCGCGGGTCGAACAATCCACCTTTATCTGCACGGTGGAAAAGGAAGAGGCTGGCCCCACCAATAACTGGATGGCGCCCAAAGACATGTATGCCAAGCTGAAGGCGCTTTGCACCGGTTGCATGAAGGGCCGCACGATGTATGTCGTTCCGTACCTCATGGGTCCGGCTGGATCGCCCATGACCAAGGTTGGCATCGAACTCACCGACTCGATTTACGTGATGCTCAGCATGGGCACCATGACCCGGATGGGCGACATCGCCTTCAAGCAATTGGGCTCTGATGACAGTTTCAACCGCGGATTGCACTGCATGCTCGATGTGCATCCGGACCGCCGTTACATCGCCCATTTCCCGCAAGACAACGCGGTCATCTCGGTCGGCTCAAACTACGGCGGCAACGTGCTCCTGGGCAAGAAGTGCCTCGCCTTGCGCATTGGTTCGTACCTCGGACGCCAGGAAGACTGGTTCGCCGAGCACATGCTGCTGCTGGGCGTGGAATCGCCCACAGGCGAGAAAACCTATGTTGCGGCGGCTTTCCCGAGCGCCTGCGGCAAGACCAACTTCGCCATGATGGTTCCGCCGGCCAAGTTCAACGGCTGGAAAATCTGGACCATCGGCGACGACATCGCCTGGATGCGCCCCGGGGCGGACGGACGGCTCTACGCCATCAACCCGGAGGCCGGTTATTTCGGTGTGGTGCCCGGAACCAATTCGAAGTCCAACCCGAACGCGGTCAAGACCATCGCCAAAGACACCGTTTATACGAACGTGGGGCTCACCCCTGACGGCGACGTCTGGTGGGAGGGCAAGGATGGTGAGGTGCCCAAGGAATGCCTTGATTGGAAGGGCAACAAGTGGACGCCCGAATCCAAGGAAAAGGCGGCCCACCCGAACAGCCGTTTCACCGCTCCGATGGAGAACAACCCGATGCTCGCGCCCGAGGCCAACGATCCGAACGGCGTGCCCATCAGCGCGATCATCTTCTGTGGCCGCCGCAGCGACACCATGCCGCTCATCTTCCAGGCGTTCAATTGGGTGCATGGTGTTTATACGGGCGCCACCATGGGCTCGGAAATGACCGCCGCCGCCGTGGGCGGTGCCGGACAAGTGCGCCGCGATCCCATGGCCATGCTGCCCTTCTGCGGTTATCACATGGGCGACTACTTCCGCCACTGGATTAACATGCACCGGCTGATCACCAACCCGCCCCGCATTTTCGCCGTCAACTGGTTCCGCAAAGACGAGCAGGGCAATTTCATGTGGCCCGGGTTCGGCGAGAACGTGCGCGTGCTGAAATGGATTGTGGACCGCTGTCACGGGCGCGGGGCCGCCGTGGAAAGCCCGCTTGGCTGGGTGCCGGCCCAGGACGCGATCGACCTTGACGGCCTCAAAAACTTCGGCCCCGCCGAGTTCGAGAAGGTTCAGTCCATCAAGAACGATGAGTGGCACAAGGAATTGATGATGCAGGACGAGCTCTTCATGAAGCTCTACTCCCATCTCCCGAAGGAACTGATATTCCAGCGGGAATTGCTCAAAGCACGGCTGTAATCAGCCGGGCTTCAGTCTGCACCAGGGGCGGCGAAAGCCGCCCCTTTTGCTTTGTGCCCCCGCGCCCGTGCGCGAATGCGCTCCACGCTGGACTCGCCGCCCACGGGGCTTGCCGGGGCTGCCACTGAGAACGCCCGCAAGCCCACTCGCCCGCCATTTGGGTGGTTGCTTTCCGCACTCCCGTCGCCCGCAAAAAAACTGCCGGAGGCGGTCCAACCGCGCTCCGGCAGTATTGTTGAATTTTAAATGGTTACGAATCAGGCCTTGGCGGCGAACTTGGCATCCGCTTCTTTAACCTTGGCGATGACGTAATCCACTTCATCTTCGCGCAATTCCGGGAACATGGGCAAGCTGACGCAGGTGACGGCGTTGTGTTCGGCGTTCTTCACGCTGCCCACGATGCGAGCCTCTTTGCCCCACGGATACCCCGCCTGCTTGTGAATCGCAATCGAGTAGTGAGTCTTGGCGTCAACTCCCTCTTTAACGAGCATGTCCACCATTTCATCGCGCCATTCCGGCTTGTTCATCTCGATGGCGTAG
>JBBQYD010000351.1:0-5947 GCA_038209025.1 Verrucomicrobiota bacterium
GGGATCGGTCATTTGGCCCCAGAATTCCGTCTCGACCAGGAAGCATTCGAAGCTGGAAGGCATCTGGCGCAGGGCATCCATGACCAGGTAATGCGTGCCAATATGCGTGCTGTTCCAGTCATGCTCGTGGGGGAACAGGATGACTTTCGGTTGGCGCTCGCGCAGGATGTCCGCGATCACCCGGGTGCATTTTTCCCAGAACGCCGGGTCCTGCTGGCGGGTCTTGGGATTGATCTTTTCCAGTCCATTGGGGGCGGTCTGAACGAGATCAAAGCCGAGGTAATCGCAGGCGCTCTTCAGTTCCGCATAGCGCCCGGCCTGGCGGTCCTTGCGGCTGCCTTGGGTGACCGCCACATTTACCAGGCGCATGCCCGACTCGCGCAGGATGCGCAGGGCAATGCCCCCGACGATGCATTCATCGTCCGGGTGGGGAGCGAAAAACAGCGCCTGCGGCGCGGTCGCGGAGAGCGAAGGTTTCGGGGCCGGAGGGAATCCGCCCAAGGGCAGTGACTTCGCCTTTTTAACGAGCTCAGAGAGGCCGTTAACGTATTCGTGATATGGGTTCATAAAAAGTTAAGCGAGTTTTGGCAGGCTGGCGGCGGCGACCGCCTGGCCGTGACGTTTGTCCTTTTCGTTGGGGATATGGAAGCTGATCTTGCCGGCCAATTCCGGGAATTCGATCTTCAACACTTCCTTGGCGCCGTTAATGATGATGTCGCCGCCGGGACCGGAGGTTACCCGGCCCAGGATCAGCACGTTTTCCAGGTCGTAGAAATCTGTGAAATGCGCCACGGCATACCCCAGATACGTGCCGATGGTTTCGTAAACTTTGCGCGCCCGGTAGTCGCCGGCGTCCATGAGCTTTTGCACGAGTTTGAGCTTTTCCGGCAAGGGCATTTTCAGGTCTGCCGGAATGCCTGCCGCCCCCAGCAAACGCCCGACGCATTGCTGAGAGAAATACTGCACATTGCACCCGTAATCGCCAGACCATTCGTCCGTCGGCGCGTGGGGGTTGTAATCGACCGGCACAAAAGCCAGCTCGTTGATCCAGGAGGTGATGCTGCCCTCCGCGTTCACGTAGCCGCCGGCGGTGCTGGTCCCCAGCGAAATCCCCAGAATGCTGTTCCGACCGAGTGACATGGAGCCCGCCAGCGCCGTCACTTCCCCATCGTTCACCACGTCAAACGGCACGTTGTGCCATTGTTTTTTGATTTCCAGGAAAAGGTCTTTCACCCGCGCCTTGAACACATCGGGCGGCACGCCGCGGAACAGGGAGGCGACCTTCACCTGGTTATTCACATAAATGCCCGCTGCGCTGCCGCCAATGGCGTCCACCCGGGGCAGATGCGCCGCCGCCTTCGTCAGCGTGTCCATGATGCCGTCGAAGTGATATTGAGGGTCCGGCTGAAAATAGGGGTCCCAGACCGTTTCTTCGCTGAACACCACTTCTCCATCAATCACTGCCGCCACCTTCCGGTCGCTGCCGCCCAGGTCAAACCCAATCCGGCAGCCGCCCAAATTACGGCCCAGCGCCGCGGCGGTGCGCTTTTCCGGCGGCGGGTTGTCCGAATGCACCACCTGCAAGGGGTTGTCGAACATCCGTTCACCCACGAGGTTTGAGTCGAACTTCCCGGTTGGTGTGTGAAGATAATGCTCCGCGAGCCGGGCCACCAATTCCTGCGGCGCTTTGAGATGAATGCGCCAGCCGCCGCGCGACCACAGCAGGAACTTCAAAATCCGTTCCAGGTAAATAAAGTTGCCGGATGCGCCCGGGTGATCGGCCGCAAAGATCTCCGTTTTGAAATGGGACACCGAGCCATCAGTCTGTTCCAGCGCGATCAACACCGGGACCGGTTTGGCGGATTTGAGGCTCTGGCGGAACGCGCGATTGGCGAGGACGGCGGGACGAAAAGCCGGGTCGAGCATCGGCGTGACCCGCGGCGGAATCAAAGGGAGGCCAAGATTATCATTCATAAAAAATAAAGATGTTTGACGGTTTATCCTACCCGGCCCGGAAGTTCAAGGTCAAACCCGCCATTTTGCATCCTGTTAACCGCTTTTTGGCTGGCACTCATCCGTGCCATCCCGACCGCCGCCCCATGAATCCAACCCGCCCGGGAACGCGCCGGAGGGTTTTGATTCAAACCGTGCTTTGACAATCTGAAGCGGAGGGGCATCATTTGAAGCACAGCGCGGAGCAACCGCCCTGGACTTGAGAGGGAGAATATGCCCGTTCAGTATAAAGATTATTACCAGACTTTAGGTGTGTCCCGGGATGCCAGCGAGGCTGAGATCAAGAAGGCGTTTCGCAAGCTCGCGCGTGAGTTCCACCCGGATGTCGCCAAGAACAAGAAGCAAGCCGAGGAACGGTTCAAAGAAATCAACGAGGCCTACGAAGTCCTGGGGGATGCCCCCAAACGGAAAAAGTACGACGAACTGGGCGCCAACTGGGCGTCCGGCGCGGAATTTCGCCCGCCTCCCGGGTGGGGGCAGGCAAATGGCGGCCGAGTCGGCGGCCGGCCCGGCCGTGAGGATTTCGAATTTCAGTTTGGCGGGACCGGTTTCAGCGATTTCTTCGAGCAGATGTTTGGCGGGGGACGTGCCCGGCAGGGCGGTGCTGGCGGCGTAACCGAAGAAGATTTTGCCGCTTCCAGGGGCCGCGATATTGAAGGCGATATCATGGTGTCGCTCGAAGAAGTCATGCGGGGCTCAGTCCGTTCAGTCACGGTGCGGCGCGGTGTGGCGTGTCCCTCGTGCGGCGGGTCTGGTCAACAGGCGCGGAGTCTGTGCCATCAGTGCGGCGGCACCGGGCAGACCTCGCGAGCCGACACCTGGCAGGTGAAGATCCCCGCCGGCGTGACCGAGGGCCAAAGGCTGCGCGTGCCCCGTCATGGCGAATCCGGCGCGGGCGGCGGCCAACCCGGCGACCTTTACCTGCGGGTCAGGCTGGCGAGGAACCCTGATTTTGAAGTGGAAGGGCATAACCTCATTTACGAGGTGGCGGTTGCCCCCTGGGAAGCTGTGCTCGGTGCGAGCATCTGGGTTCCGACCCTCGGTTCCCGGGTCAATATAAAGATTCCGCCGGGCACGCGAAACGGCCAGAAGCTGCGGGTGCGCGGTCACGGGTTGCCGCTGCGCAACGCGGGGCAGGGGGACCTGATTGTCCAGATCAGGATCGAGTTGCCGGAGCGTATCAGTGAAAGTGAGCGGAAAATCTGGGAGCAACTTGCGCGCGAGTCGCAGTTCAATCCCCGGGAATGACGTAAACGCCTGCAGCGTCCCAACAGGCTAGCCTTGTGCCGCTTGACCAGATTGAAGGCCGCTTCCCCGAAAGTATGCTGAGAATACGCTTGCGGATGGCGGCTTGGTTGCTAAAGTCTTCCTGCTTTATTTCCACCTTTACCGGGTGGTTTTTTTGTTTTTAACACGAGAACCGAGCAAAACGTGAAGATCTTTAGCGGGACTTCCAATAAACCGTTGGCCGAGTCTATCTGCCAGTATATTGGCATTGAACTGGGCCGTTCAACGGTTACGCCCTTTCCGGACGGCGAAACATTCGTAAAAATCGAGGAGAATGTCCGGGGCGAGGATGTGTTCCTGGTGCAGTCAACGAGTCCCCCGACGAACCATCATCTGATGGAGATGTTTATCATGATTGACGCGTTGCGGCGGGCCAGTTCAGCCCGGATTACCGCAGTGCTGCCATTCTATGGCTATGCGCGGCAAGACCGCAAAGACCAGCCCCGGGTGCCCATCACCGCCAAGTTGGTGGCCAACCTGCTGGTCGCCGCCGGGGCCAACCGGGTGCTCACCATGGACCTGCACGCCCAGCAGATTCAGGGTTTTTTTGATATCCCGGTAGATCATCTCTACGCGGCGCCCGTGATGTATGAGTACCTGAAATCCAAGAATTTACGCGATATGGTGGTGGTCAGTCCGGACGTTGGCGGGTTGAAGATGGCGTATGCCTACTCCCAAGTGCTCGGCGCCGGCCTGGCAATTGTTGCCAAGCGCCGGAAAAGCGCCAACGAGGTGGAATCGATGGCCGTGATTGGCGAGATCAAAGACAAGGACGTGCTGCTGGTGGATGACTTGACCGAAACCGCCGGAACCTTGACTGCGGCGGCCGAGTTGCTCAAGAAAGAAGGGGCGAACCGATTGATGGCTTGTGTTTCCCATTCCGTGCTGGGCGACGTGGGGGTGAGCCGTTTGCGAAAATCGGCTATTGACGAACTAGTCACAACTGATACTGTCCTACGCCCTGCTATTGCCGGGGTGAAAATCACCACGTTATCTGTAGCGGGGCTCTTGGGCGAAGCCATCAAGCGAATCCATAGCAATTCGTCGGTTACTTCGCTTTTTGAATTCAAGGGCGGGCGCACCAGTTAGCATGGGCAGCCCAGCTACGAAAACAGTTTTAAGACAATGAAATCTGTACCATTGAACGCAACCCCGCGTGTGCTTGAACGCCGCGGCGGGTCGAAGCAACTGCGCGCTTCCGGACGCATTCCGGCCATCATTTATGGCCGCCAGACCCAGCCTCAAAAGCTGGAGATCAGTGCGGTGGAACTGAAAGAGTTGGTGAAGCACTCCGTTTCCGACAACCTGCTGATCGATCTGACGGTTAAGGATGACACCCGGCCCACCCGCCTTGCCCTGGTGCAGGAATTCCAGCATCATCCGCTGAGCGGGCAGATTATTCATGTCGATTTTCACGAGGTTGCTGCGGACGAAAAGGTGACGATCAACGTGCCGGTGGAGACCTCTGGCGAGGCTTTCGGGGTGAAGACTGATGGCGGCGTGCTTGAGCACGTGCTGTTCTCAGTTAAGGCCCGGGGACTTCCCAAGGATTTGCCCGAGGTGCTGATGGTCGATGTTTCCAACCTGCGCATCGGACAAGCCATTCATCTGGGTGAGATTCCGGCCCCTGCCGGGGTCGAGTTGGTGGGTGACAAGGCTGCGCCCGTAATCACTGTGGCCGCGCCGCGCACCGAGGAAGAGGAAGCCGCCGAGGCCGCCGAGGCCGCCGTCCCGGGCGAAGTCGAGATGATCAAAGAGAAGAAGGAAGAAGGAGCGGAAGGCCAGAAGGCACCCGAAAAAGGCGCAAAGGCGCCCGAAAAGGGCGCCAAGACACCCGAAAAGGGTGCGGAGAAGGCTCCCGCCAAAGGGGACAAGGCGGCCGCTCCGGCGGCTGGCGCGGACAAGAAATCCGCCGAAAAGAAGAAGTAAACGCTGGCTTTTGGCTGGCCGTCCTGCCCGCGCGGGACGGCTTGATTCATCCCGCGCGTGGAGAGCATATTTCTCATCGTGGGTTTGGGCAATCCGGGCGCCGACTACGCCCGGACCCGTCACAATGCGGGTTTCATGGTGGTCGAGCGGCTTGCGGACGACTGGCGTTGTGCCTGGTCGGAAACTCGGAAATTTAATGCGCGACTGGCGCGCGCCGATCGAGACGCAGGGCGGGTCTGGCTTTGCCAGCCGCAGACGTTCATGAATTCGAGCGGCGAGGCGGTGAGCGCAGTAATGGCATACTATCGCGTTCCGCCGGAGCGCTTCCTGGCAGTGGTGGATGACGCGGACTTGCCGTTGGGACAAATCCGGATGCGTCCCGGGGGCAGCGCTGGCGGTCATCATGGCCTGGAGTCGATAGAGCAGCACTTGGGAACGCGTGAGTTTGCCCGCCTGCGGGTGGGCATCGGACGCCATCGAGGCGCCCGCGAGATCACGGATTACGTCCTTGGGCGATTTGGTTCGACGGAAAACGTGCTATTGGATAAGGTTTTAACGGCGGCCTCTCGTCAGGCGCAGGCCTGGCAGGAAGCCGGAATACAGAAAGCAATGAATCAGTTTAACGGGGACCTGCAGAATCAGGATCCCTCGAGCGAAAGAAAAGAGCAGTGAAACGATACGAAGGTTTGTTCATCCTGGACACCGCAGGCAAAGAAGA